>NZ_JAAHGT010000592.1 GCF_010672385.1 Okeania sp. SIO2F4 | reverse complement strand
GCCTCCCCCTTCTAGGGGGAGGCTTGAGACCCGCTTTTTCGGTCAACCGTGCCTCCTATCTGTTGATATCTATTTATCAAAGATTCTATTCGGGCCACAATACTATGGGGGGTGATGGGGGGATGTTTGGGTGGCGAGACTTGTTTAGTGTCCTTTAACCTAAATTTAACTAAGCCGTGGCCTTGGTGGTAAACTTCTACAGTCGAAATTGCGACTTCTTGTGCTTGGCAAATTTCCCCGCGCAAGGGGTGATTTTTAGCCCTTATTTCTACCCATTCCCCCTGTTTAATTGTTGAAATATTCATGTTTTTTTCTAGTTCATGCTTGTTGCTATTTCTTGCTGTCTGAATCTGTCTAAATGTTGGGAAAGTAAGATGTGAATAGTAGTAGTTGAAGTTGAAAAGTTTGTCAATGGTTTGTTGTCGCAAGTTGATAAGACAATTTGCCCAAGAATTTTGCTTATCTGATTTTTAGTATGTATTTCAATTTTTTTATTAAAGTTTTCTTGCCATTGTTGATTGGGCTTTTGTTTAAGCGACCCTAATAACCAGAATATAGCAACTTTTACCGTGCTTTTTTCTATGTTGAATTCAGCAAAAGAAAATGTGGGAATGGGTTGGCCCCTATAGGATACTTTGTGTACTGAATAAAGGTTGGGATTTAAAGCCAAATAATCTAAAACTTTATCCCCTTGATAGTCGGGAAATTGTGAGATTATGTATTGAGTTATTCTTTCATCCCAAAGCATTAGTTCTCCGAATTTAATTTTGGGGTTGTTGAAAATAAAATCTAGCATTTCTTACATCTAAATGAACAATTTATTCCGAATCCTTTACTCTGTCTTTCTATCTGTTTTTTGTGATGGAAGGCAAAAGCTCCAGCGTTGATGTGGTTTATATCTTTCCAAATATCTTCTAGGGATGGTGGTTTTTTATCAAAAAACTTTTGAATTAGAGACCCAAGGTATTTTTCTAAAATTTCTCTATCTTCGTGAGGAATGAAGGTTTCTCCTGTAATAATAGTCCTGGATTTGCCTTTTTCAAAACCTTGGTGCAAATGTAAAAACACAAGAGCTGTAGATGAAAAGCTCTCGTCTGTATTTTTGCCATAACCATCAAAGGGAACTACTGAGTAAAATTGGATTTTTCCTAATTTTTTTTTCGGCATGAAGAACATCTCCGTATACCAGAGAGACTTCTCGGCACATGACTTTGATTAATGTTCTAATCTCAGGACTAAATAGTAGCAGTATGGGTCTTTTCATTTCAAAGGTATAGTTTGTTGACTCACATTGAAGATTAGTGTCTGAGGCAATAGGTAAAAGGGGGTCTTGAATGGTCATTTTTCTTCTCCAATTATGCAGATTACTAATTACTCTTCATAGTTTTTTTGTCCATTTAGTTAGCACAATAATAACTAACGCCCTGGCGACGAACAACAGAGATAACTCCCATCCTTTCTAAATAAATTAAGCTGGAGATTACTAAGGATTTGCTATAAGAAATCTCCTTAGCTATCACATTTAATGTTAAAGGATAGCCAGCAATTCTTAAGTGGTTTAAAACTACAGTCTGAAATTTACTTAGTCTCATAAAATACTCCCCAGGTTATTGCTTCTCAAGGCGTACATTCGCATAGAAACAAAGGTTAAGGGAAATTCATCTTTGTCATCCAACACACTGGAAATTTCAGTTTCTATATGATTGGTAACAATATTGGAAATTATTGATTTATAGATCCCTTTGTTCTTGAAGTTTGACTCTTCTTGTTTGTCAATCAAACTTATTATTCTATGAATGAGATTATAGTCTTCTTGAATTTTAGTCAAAGCAATAACCCGCATTTGATATTCATTAATCTTAACAGTATGTAAACTGTAAAATGTGGGTTTGAATCCTATAAGTTTATAAAGTTTTTCGTTAGTATTAGGAATTGTTCCTGGACGGGATTCATGTCGAAGCAGGTCTAATATTTCTTCGTGCCAGAATACTAATTCGCCTAAATGCTTTATGTCAATTTGTAAGTCTTTAATCTGCATTCTTTTCTCTCGTAGTTAGTCCTGATCGATTATTAAAGCTATTAATATTGGGGCTACCAATAAAATCAATACGAGGGCGTAAAAGTTGATTGCTGTGTTTATTTCCATTATTGATATTCTTTCTTCAATTCCTCTAATACATCGTTAAGTTTGTCTGCTATTTTTATGGCAGTATCAGCAGAATATAGCCTGGTTACTATCGGAGTTGGTGGGTGAATTTCCGATACATTTTTAGAGTAAAAGAACACGGAAAAATGGCTTCTTCCTATTACTTTGAATTTTCCTTTTATATGGCCTTCTATGTTTGTTTCCATAATAAAAATTGCCAATCGCTTGAAAGAGCGATCGGCATTCCTGATAGTTTATTTTTGTTGTTCTCCGTGAGACCTTAACAACGCAATAAAATTGTTTGCCTCTTGCCTGATTTCTTCTTGCTCTTTTTTGAATTGCGCGATAAATTCATCGCTCTCTTGCTTTCGTCGTTGCAGCCGATCATTGTGCTGGCAAGCATACTTAAGAATTTTTTCATCCTGCTTGTCTAACCGGCTGCAAATTCCCCCAATAAATTGCATTGCTCCTTCGTAAGTGACAACTGCTGAGGCTGTATGAGATTTTTCCGGACTAGCCTCTCCACTACCTCCGATTGGCTGATTTTCTCCTTCCTTGCTACATCTCTTATCGCCTGTATACTCGTGGGGGTTAAACTGAAGCCTGTCGAAGTCTTGATTTCCCCATGCACTAGATGATTGCTCTTGTGTCCCATTTTGTTGAACCATAATAACTACATTCTTATAGAATCTTACGGTCATTATTATAGAATATCCTAAAAGAATATTGACAAAAATAAAATATCCTGTAGGATGTGTAAGTATACACAAAAAAACAACCTCTGAAGGACATGGCCTAACGGAGTAGGACAGTTAAGCGTTTTGTGTAGAAGCTGAGTCTATATATCTATGTTTGGGTCAGTAGGGAACTGACCCTTCCCTAGAGATAGTTAATAATTGTTAAGCAATGGAGGAATGCTTAGACGACGATCTCTTAGAAATTAGCAACATTTCTTAGTATTGGTATTGCGAAAAAGTTCAAGTTTAATGGAGGATCGTAGTCTCCTGCAATCCTCCTATTAGTTCCTATCAATTTTTACAGAAGCTAGTTGTGGGGAGCGTTTGGTTATAGCGTTCCCTGCCTTTCTGAAATTATTTGAGGATTTGCATGGAATCAGAAAAAATTGCAGCTTTGTTAAGAGAGCTAAATCAGCACCTTAGCAGAATCGAACAGCACACATTTTGGATTTCTCTTTTGTTAACAATAGCATTCGCTGCTGTTGTTGCCTCATGGGGTTGGATTTGGTTTATTGGTTTAGTTAAAAATGTAAGATGAGCATCAGACTAACTTTAGATGTCCGCATTATTGGGGATAAAACTGATATCGAGAGTTTTATTGCCGGCATGGACAACTGGATGAAGCGCGACGGCTACCGATTAGCCAAACAACCCAGTTATCGGCCTTCCAGAAAAGAACCCACGGATACGATCGCTTACACCGAATGGGTCAAAGACAAAGAATAAATAACTTACAACAGAAGTATTGCAGAGAATGATGAACAAAGAAGATATAGATTATTTGGTGGATGCTTTAGTATCCAAACTGAATGATGGAGATTTCCGGATGGAAGTAGAACTTTCTGACGCCTTTCTTGCACAGGCGATTGGAAAGCACATGACAGAGGCAATGCACAACACTATTATTAGGCCGTGCCACATAATGAATGAAATTTACAAATCTTTAGTTGTTTCTATTTGGCAAAAGGAATCAGACCTTACTCAAGAATAAATTAAACTAATGCTTGAGCGTGCGGTCAAGTTTAGCTATTTAGCCATGTCTGTTTATAGAGATAGAGGTAATTTAAGAGGAGATTGAAAATGCAAACAACATTATTTGACATAGACAGTTTTACCCGCAAGTGTGAGACAAGGTATGTGGAAGAGCGATCGCTAAAACCACTACCTAATATTTACAAAAGAAAGCCACAACCCAAGCAACTAGAGATTTTCCCAAAATTATCCACCCCCCCAAGAGAACCAAGAATTGACAATATAATACCATTCCCTGTCAAAAAAACTATTAAACAAAAACCTATTCAATGGTATCGAAAGTTTTTCTGGCGCAAGCGTATCCCCATTGAGAAAATTAGGGAATGGGGTGGTGGTAGCTGCCGATACAAGCAGACTTATATCAATGCTTATGAATATTTCCGGAATCAAAAGATGGATCGAAAAACGCAGAAAACAGAAACGGAAGATGATTCAAATGGCGATCGAATCAGACAGACGATATCGAGAGAGTTTGAAAAGGAGAAAACGACGACAACGACGACTACAGATCAGGAAGCTCTTCAGGGAACGACAGACTTCGTGCCACCACCAGTCGCACTATTCCCAGAACCTGAAGAGGAACCAGAGTCAGGGGAAATCCCCAAGCCAAACATAAATAAACCGCCAAAACCTATGATTGGAGACACAATTAAGATTGTTTCCGGTGTTGGTTTGGCAGGCGATCGGCACGATAAGTTCTTTGAAGTCTTAGACGTCAATTATTCTGGTGTTTTCTATATGCACGAGGGGAAGCAATATTGGGAGCAAGATACTGGGTATGAAATCTGTGATGATTTCTGGTGATTGCAGGGAGCAGAAGGAAAGAGTTAATAATTTTTGCACATTGAGTCTCTTTATCATTCAAGAGTTCAGAAATACTTATTATGGATGAAAAAATAACTGTTGATGCTAAAAATGTCCTAGCTTTGAGTATTGCTCGTGAATTGTGTGTGGAAGGGTTGTTAGATCCAAATTCAGAGATGGCATACGCAGCAAGAAACTTAAACAAAGAAGAATTTAGGACTTATTTGGCGGTGGCAGTTGATCTGAAAATTAGATTGTTACCAGATGAACGCAAGCAATCAATTATTTTCAAGTTAGCAGTACCAGACAAATAACTATGACAGGAGTGTCTATCAATGAAAAACATTAAAAACTTTCAAAAGTTAATCGATCGCTTTCAAAAATCAACCCCCATTCATATAGAGCTTTACCCATTATAAGTTGTGTTCGTCTGCTTTGCATTGCTATATTGGTTGAGTGTTTATCCAGCTAATCGAACAGCTAGCAAGACCCTTAAAAAGTTACAGCAACTACTCAATCATTATTTCCCCCAGTTGCAAGATTTAATTGATACTGTTTTGATAAATTCTTTGGGTTACAACAAATAAACTAATTTGCCCGCCTGACGACGCATGATTATTGCAGAAACGACTATTAACTAGCCGTTGCGGGTGTTGCCCGACAATTCCTATGGAAAGTGCTTTGTGAGAAAAGTGAGCATATTTGATGCTTTCGTTGCTTTATGAGCATTTCATGGGAAGGATTAACAGAGAGTCGCCTTGAAAGTAAAGTGAGCATTAAAAATGCTTTTAGGAGATTCGTGGGCGACTCTCTTACAACTCAACAGTATTATACATTATGCTTAAGATTTTAGGTGGAGATGTTTGTAAATCTTCTTTAGTCGTTTGGGAGTTATCAAACAATCCTACAGATTTAAAAAGGGAGTTTAGGCAAAATAAACGACCAAAACTCAAAGACCCCCTAACATTTCACTTGAATTCCGAAAGTGTGGAAAAGTTCGTAGGCTTGGCTCGTGGTAGTCAGGGGTTGGTTTTGGAGCCGACGGGGGTAAACTATTCCTATCTTTGGAAAGCGATCGCTTCTCAACACGGAATTGAAGTTCGGTGGGTTTCTCATCCTGAAGTTAAACATTTGCGAAAATCGGAACGGTTGCCTGATAAAAATGACCAGGCCGATGCTTTGGCGTTGGCAACCTATGGGTTTAGGAATTGGGATAATCCAGAAGCTTTTATCTATTTTGATGAGGGTAATTAACAGCTTGACATAATCTATGATTATCTAGTACAATCTATGATTATCTATGTTTGATTTTATGCTACTAGGATTCAAAACTGAGTTACACCCAAATAATCAGCAAAAAACCTTACTAG
>NZ_JAAHGT010000591.1 GCF_010672385.1 Okeania sp. SIO2F4 | reverse complement strand
GAAGATTTTTCCTGATTTGGGGATAAAGTAGACTTTTTTTCAGACATTTTTCCTCTATCGTTTATCACCTTTAAGAGCTTTTGTAAAGTTCTTACGATAAGATTTGTTACCAATTAACAAAACAGGCCACAATATAGATAATAATAAACGGTTCTGAAAGCTTCTAGAAAAATTTGTCCGTTCAAATCCATTCCAGAACTTCCAGATTCCACCTCCGTATACAACCAGCAATAATAAGCTAATTAAGGTACCCATGGCACAAAAACTCTTACAAGATTACTTATTTTGGACACAGCCCGATAAAATTATTGAATTAATCTTAAAGTGAAGTTCTCTCTCGTTAAATTAGATATTATAACAGGAAGCTCACAAAACAGAGATCATTGAATCCTCGTTTGCTTAAGTTTCTTGTCTCACAGGCTGACTAATGTCTTAGGCCTCCACAAGCAGACAAGATGATACCCACCTCGTTTAATGCTTTATTTAATATGTTGATTGCTGCATTCTCGTCCCTATCTAAAACTGTTCCACATTTAGGACAATTCGGGAGTTCTAACTTACAAAGTTTTAGGTAATTTTTGACCACAATTACTACAATGCATGTGATGTATGATTCGGATTAACTGTAATTACATGAACACCGCGTTTAACCGCTACTGCATTCAATTTTTCAATAAAAGCACCCCAAGCTACATCATAAATTGATTTTGATAGTTTCGTGTTTCTAGCTAAACCTTTAATGTTGAGTTTTTCAACGGCAATCAAGTCATATTCTTTAACTAATTTATGAGCAGTAATACACATGAAAATCTTCTCGTTGCCTAGCAATATGTATTCAATTAATAATGAATAATGAATAATTAATAATGAAAGAAGGAATCTATAGCAATCCGCGCATAGGTTGCGGGTCATCAAAAACGTAGATAAAAAAACTGAAACTCCCGCCAGTTAAGTGTTCCCAGTTAAGTGTTCCCTAAAAGCGGTAAGGTTTTTATACCCAAAGAAAATAGGACTGCTATAATTATTCACCAATTATTAATTATTAGAAGTTTATTTAGTTAAATTAAATTCTGATAATTAATAATTATTAATTATCAACGTGCCTTTTTCCAGTTATTAGAACCAATTTCTTTTCTAGATACAATTCTATGCTTTCTTGCACTTATTAGATTGAGATTTTTTATAGAAATTAGGAACAGAAACAGTCTCACTAGTATTAGTAGTTAAAAATTCTTTCAAACCTACATCAATACCTACAGCAGTTTTGATATTGTCTGTAGAAATTAGACCCACCCCTTTAGTTCCCCTCCCGGGAGGGGATAGGGGTGGGTTATCCTCTAAACTAAAACTTACATAATAACCATCAGCGTCTTGAGTGCGTCTTACATTCTGGGGCTTCCCCAGAATTACGCACTCGCTTTTTTGGTTATAGTTGCAGTTTTGATAACACACTCACCTGGAATAGGTCTATGAACTATCACAGGAATAGCACCAAACCTTGTCGTAATTATTTGTTTTCCATCAAATTTAATTACTGATGAGTGAATGATTAACTCTACTAAAACAGAAAGACCTTAACTTGCCTGGTTTTTTAAATCTAGGTCGTCCTCCACGCTTACCAGTTTTATCAGGTATTAACCTTTCATGTCGGCTCAAGCGCCGAAACGTTTCCAGGCTTTATCTAGTCTTTGTAAGTTAATTTGCTGGACTTCGTATGGATATTTCCTTGTAATCGGGAAATAACTCTTTTGTCTGTTTAAGTGCTGATTGCTGAAAATAATAATCTGGTCTGCTAGGAATCTCACCAATAGGACATGATACTATTGAGCATCGGTCTATTTGACACCTAGTTCTGTTTAACCAGTCCAACCTTTGACCTAGGGCATAATTCCAATGTCTCCTTAGCAGCTAAGTGCCAATAATTGATTTTGACTGACTGTCCAGGAGTAGGCTTGATTTTATAGCAATAAGTAATTATCATAATTTTTATTATGGGCTTTACCGCTATATTATGTCAAGCAACTGTAACAAAAGTTTTAGGTATATTTATTCTCTTACTGTTCATATCGTATTTGTCACCAAATACCGAAAAAAAGTAATTACCTTTGAAATACTCCAGGGGAAATTTTTGTCAAAATAAATTGCCAAAATATTTATGAAAAATATTGTTTGGAAAACTATGGATCAAAAGCAAATGACTGGTTTTAACCTGTGGTTGACTCTAGTAAATCATTAAGTTAAAAAGAGTGTCAATTAGTCTGAATAAATTATAGATATAGAAAAAAATTTAACAAAGGAGTAAATTATGCGTGCGGTGTTAATGGCTGGAGGTTCAGGAACGCGACTCAGACCACTGACCTGCGATATTCCTAAACCAATGGTTCCAATTTTAAATCGTCCTATAGCTGAACATATTATTAATCTGTTAAAAAAACATCAAATTACGGAGATTATTGCCACTTTACATTATCTGCCTGATGTGATGCGTGAATATTTTCAAGATGGCAGTAAATTTGGAGTTCAAATGACATATTCTGTAGAAGAAGAACAACCTCTAGGAACTGCTGGTTGTGTGAAAAATATAGCACAACTTTTAGATGAAACATTCTTAGTAATTAGTGGAGATACAATTACAGATTTTGATTTAAGTGCAGCTATAGAATTTCATCAAAAACATAAGTCAAAAGCTACGTTAGTATTGACACGAGTTAACAACCCAATTGAATTTGGAGTAGTAATCACAGATGAAGAAAAAAGAATCAAAAGGTTTCTCGAAAAACCTTCTACAAGTGAAATATTTTCTGATACTGTCAATACAGGAACTTACATTTTAGAACCAGAAGTTTTAGATTATTTACCAGCCAATCAAGAATGTGATTTCTCTAAAGAATTATTTCCTGTATTGTTAGATAAAAATGAGCCAATGTATGGCTATGTGGCAGAAGGTTATTGGTGCGATGTTGGACATTTAGATGCTTATAGAGAAGCCCAATATGATGCACTTCAACACAAAGTAAAACTTGATTTGGTTTATGAAGAGCGATCGCCCAATTTCTGGATAGGAGAAAATACTTGTATTGACCCAACAGCTAAAATTGAGACACCAGTTTTAATTGGAGACAACTGTAGAATTGGTCCGAGAGTTCAGATTGAAGCAGGTAGTATTATTGGAGATAATGTAACAATTGCTGCAGATGCTGATGTAAAGCGCCCCATTGTTTGGAATGGCGCACTGGTGGGAGAGGATACAAATTTACGAGCTTGTGTAATTTGTCGAGGAACAAGGATAGATCGTCGTGCTCAAATATTGGAAGGTGCTGTAGTTGGTTCTTTATCTAGCGTGGGAGAGGAGGCTCAGATTAGTCCTAATGTCAGAGTATGGCCTAGTAAAAAAGTTGAATCTGGGGCGACTCTGAATATTAACTTGATTTGGGGTACAACTGCCCAGAGAAATTTGTTTGGGCAACGTGGGGTTCAGGGATTAGCAAATATTGATATTACTCCAGAATTTGCAGTTAAGTTAGGAGCTGCTTATGGCTCTATCTTAAAATTAGGTTCTACAGTATCAGTTTCTCGTGACCAACGTAATATATCTCGGATGGTTTCTCGATCTTTAATTGCTGGTTTAATGTCGGTGGGAATTAATGTAATAAATTTAGAATCTACTGCTATTCCCATTGCCAGAACAATTTTACCTACTATGAATTTAGTAGGTGGGGTTCATGTGCGTCTTTCTCCTAGTCGTTCCGATCAAATATTAATTGAAATCTTTGATTCTCAAGGAATTAATATTTCTAAAGCGAAAGAAAAAAAGATAGAAGGAGCATATTTTAAAGAAGATTTACGTCGAGTACAAATATCAGAAATTGGCAATATGGTTTATCGCCATGAAGTATTAGATGCTTATAGCAAAGGGTTTGAAAATCTTCTGAATTCTCAGGCAATTCGCTATAGTAAATCTAAGGTAGTAATTGACTATTGTTATGGTGTTTCGGGAGCAGTATTACCACAATTATTAACTAAATTTGGTTGTGATGCGGTAGTTCTAAATGCTAGTTTAAAGGAAACTTCTTTAGGACTCGAAGAAAGAGAAAATTTACTAGATCAATTAGGTAGGGTGGTAGAAGCTTTACAAGCTAATGTTGGAGTTCAGGTAACGGCAAATGGAGAACAACTAATATTAGTAGATGAAGCTGGTTCTCCTATTCGTGGTGAAATGTTAACTGCACTAATGATAAATCTAATGTTAACAGCTCATCCACGGAGTACAGTGGTGGTACCGATAAATGCTTCTGCAGCAGTAGAACAAATTGCTCGTCGTCATGATAGCCATGTGATTCGGACAAAAGCTAATCCTACAGCATTAATGGAAGCTTGCCAAATTAATCATAATGTGGTAATAGGAGGAAGTGGTGATATGGGATTTATTTTCCCGAAATTACATCCTGGCTTTGATGCTATGTTTTGCATCGCTAAAGTAATAGAAATGCTGACTATTCAAGAGCGATCATTAGGACAAATAACTGCAGATATTCCTTCTGTTACTCATCGCTATTATACAGTACGTTGTCCTTGGAAAGTAAAGGGAGCATTAATGCGGTATTTTGTAGAAACTAACCCGCCAGAAAAATTAGAGTTAACTGATGGGGTAAAGATTATTAATCATCAAGGTGATAATTGGGTGTTAATTTTACCTGACGCTGAAGAACCATTAGTGCATATTTATGCAGATAGTAATGATCGAGATTGGGTTGATAAAACTTTAAGAGATTATCGCAATATTATCCATGATTTTGTCAACCTATTTATGACAGGAAATCAGTTAGATGATTTATGATATTATATAGCAATCTTATTTGAGTTGTGAGATATTGTAAATTTTCAGGAAATAGAAAACAGAAAGTAATAAATTGAGCGCGAATTATTTAGGATAGCTATCTATATTTCTATTTAAGTTATGTCTAAAATATCCGCGTAATTAGGGAAAAGGTAACAGGAAAAAGCAGTATGAATTTGATGATTTTTATCTATATTTAGGATTAATTACAAATTCTTTGATTTGAGATATCCTCTATCTGGGAATAAGTAGAGATGAATATTCATAAAATCAAAGTTTATCTTCCTTTTGCCTTTGTTCAAAACAAATTAGTATTAGTCAAAAATTCAAATGAATAGCTGTATATTAATGGTACAAATTATCAAAGACCCAGAACTTCGCTACACAGCAGATGCTCAATTACCAGTAGTAGAAATGATGGTAGAATTTCCTAATATAGGAGTTGATAATAAACCAGGGGTACTAAAAGTAGTAGCATGGCGAGATTTAGCTCAACAAATCAACGAAAAATATCACGAAGGAGATTTCATAATTGTTGAAGGTCGCTTGAATATGAATACTATTGACCGACCAGAAGGTTTTAAAGAAAAACGAGCTGAATTAACTGCCTCCAGAATTTATCCTATTAGCCCTGAAGCTATGACTGAAGATGGGAATAAAACATACACAAAAAGACCCAATAATAACACTGTAACTCAACAAGAGCCCGAAGAACAAAACTATAATAATGTTGTAAATTTACAGTCTCGTCGTAGTTCCGCTGTTAATCAAGAATCAACTCCAAATTTTCGAGAGGAAGACTCACTACCCGACGATTCCGATCCTATACCTTTTTAATTTTTAACTGGTTATTTCAGTTATCATTTATCACTTACCAGTACCTCTGGCTGAACCCAGAGACTTCACATCAGGAATATTCTCTTTTTTTCTCCCCTATCCAAGGGGAGGCTTTAGACCTTTTTTTTGGGGTTGCACATTAAAGAATGATAATAGATTTTAAACTCTACATATTATTGAAGAAACAGTTATCCAAAAATATAGTCATTTAACTTTAGATTGACACAAAGCTTTCTTGCTATGAGGGAGTTTCAGACGAAAAAACGTCTCATCTTTAAGTTACAGCGATTTTCATATGAATAAACCACAATGAATAGAATCAACCCACGGCATCATCTTGAGTAATTTGAGCGATCGCTCAAATTGCAGTTTTCATCCTTGATAGACCACACTCTCCTCCAGAAACCCTAAGTAT
>NZ_JAAHGT010000590.1 GCF_010672385.1 Okeania sp. SIO2F4 | reverse complement strand
TTAAATAGAATAATGTCGGATCAAAAAATAATCACACTCTTAACTGATTTTGGATTAAAAGATGTCTATGTCGGTGTAATGAAAGGTGTAATTTATCAAATTAACTCTAATCTAAAAGTAATTGACCTTACCCATGAAATTCCTCCGCAAAATTTGTTTGCTGCCAGATTTTGTTTGCAAAATGCTTATCGTTATTTTCCTCCAGAAACGGTTCATGTTGCTGTTGTCGATCCGGGAGTGGGGAGTACAAGAAGAGCGATCGCTCTTCAACTACCTAATGGTTTTTTAGTCGGACCTGACAATGGAATTTTTAGTGGAGTTTTGGAAAATTTAGAAATACAAAATATCAAGGTAGTTACGCTTACTAATTCTGAGTATTGGCGCACAAAAACACCAAGTACAACTTTTCATGGTCGAGATATATTTACTCCTGTTGCTGCTCATATTGCTAGTGGGGTGAAGTTGGAAAATTTGGGAGATAAAATTAATCCAGATAGTTTAGTTAAATTGCCTTTAAATAATATTACTCTGACAGAATCAGGTATTGTGGGTTGCGTTCAGCATATCGATCATTTTGGCAATATAATTACTAATATTTCTAGTAGTTATGTTGTTGAGAAAAATTGGTCGGTTATTGTTAATAATAATGCCGATTTTTTACAGAATAAAAAAATATCTAGTGGCAATACTTATGCTGACTGTAAAGCAGGGGAATTAATTGCAATTATTGGGTCTCATGGTTTTGTAGAAATTGCTGCTAATGGTAGTAGTGCTGAGGAGCAACTTAATTTAAAGTATGGGGATAGAGTTGAAATTGTTTGGTTTTAAATAAGGAATCAGCAGTAAGTAGTCAAGGGACGTAGATAGAATTTAACTACTTCTATTAAGGGGAGTATATGCTCTCTATGCCAAATTAGCCACAGTGGTTTATTTTTTGGTGAATCTAATTGCTGAACTCGAATTAATAATAATTTTTCATGGGTGCTTGTCGAAAATGTAACTCATGCCATGCTTGAATCTGGATTTTTCCTAGCGGAGGATGTTCGAGTTCTATTTTTTGCTGTTCTGGTCTCGATATTTGCTTATCACTGAGTTTAAATTTTTTTCCATGTAATACCAATTCCCATGCATTAACGCAAGACCTTGGATAACACTTCAGTTATTAAGTAATTAAACTAAGGTAATTACTTTTTTGTTAATTTGAGCAAATTTAACATTAATTATTCTTGTTTTTACTTCTCCGGTACGGACGTTACATGCAACGTCCCTACCCCTACTCCTGTACGGGCGATTCGCGAATCGCCCCTACTCCCCCGCAATGGGAAAATGTAGAAAAGTTTTTGAGAAATGGTATAAGCGAGGACGACCACAACCATAAGAAGTTATCAGTCATACAAATTAGTATAATAGATAGTCAGAAAATTACTAAACTCCTTAATCTGCTTCACCAAATCTTTTTTCTCATATCTGTTGATGGTCTGGATTTTTTGTATCCTTATACTTGATTTTATTTTCAACTATTTAGTCTAAACTCTAGGATATAAAAAAACACCAAGAACTCGTCATCAAGTTATCATCAAAGGGCAAAAAAATTCCCAAAAATAAATAAAAGTTGGGATTTGAGCCATCTATTTTTCAGTGATTATTTTCACTGAAGACAGAGGGATATTGCCAGACTTGGTTAGCATAAATATTACCCTAACTATTTTTGGTTTTTGTCCAAAGTCCAAAACCTACAGATAAATAAATTAAATCATTCTCCAACAAAAATATTAATCTTTGTATCAAAATTAAGATAAAATTAACCATTAATATAAAAAGCAGGCAATCTATCTAAATCTTGCAAAAACCAAAATAATGTTATCAAACGAGTTTCTAGAAACAGTATGGCTAATACCTTGTTATGCTATAATTGGTGCAATTTTAGCCTTGCCTTGGTCGCCCGGAATTATTAAGCGCACTGGACCAAGACCAGCAGGTTACATCAATTTAATAATGACCTTCATCGCTTTCCTACATGGTTTAATTGCTCTGACAGCAAGTTGGAATCAACCTGCACGAGAATTATCAATACCCTGGCTACAAGTAGCACAGCTCGACATCAATATTTCTGTAGAAATATCCACCCTAACCATTGGGGCGACTATATTAATAACAGGTCTAAACCTCCTCAGTCAAATCTACGCGATCGCCTACATGGAAATGGATTGGGGATGGGCGCGTTTCTACTCCCTACTGGCATTATTTGAAGCGGGAATGTGTGCCTTAGTTTTGTGCAACTCCCTGTTCTGGAGTTACATTATTCTGGAAATTCTCACTCTGGGTACATATTTATTAGTAGGATTGTGGTATTCTCAACCATTGGTAGTCACGGGAGCAAGAGACGCTTTCTTGACAAAACGGGTCGGAGACTTATTTGTGTTGATGGGAGTAGTCGCTCTGTTACCCCTAGCAGGAACTTGGAATTATACCGAGCTTGCTGAGTGGGCGAAAACTGCAAACATTCCTCCCACTACTGCTACTCTATTAAGTCTAGCTTTAATCGCGGGTCCTCTGGGTAAATGCGCTCAATTTCCCTTGCATCTGTGGTTGGATGAAGCAATGGAAGGACCGATACCAAGTACAATTCTCAGGAATTCTCTGGTAGTAGCGGTCGGAGCTTGGGTATTGACTAAGTTGCAACCAGTTTTAGCTTTGTCTCCTGTAGCTTCTACGGTAATGGTAGGAGTGGGAGTGTTTACAGCAGTTTGTGCTTCTTTAATTGCTATTGCCCAAATTGATATTAAGCGAGCGCTCTCTTATTCTGTGAGTGCATACATGGGTTTGGTATTTATTGCGGTTGGTACTGGTCAAGAAAAAACTGCTTTAATATTATTATTCACTTACGCTTGTGCGATGGCTTTGTTGATAATGAGTACGGGTGGAGTAATATTAAATTGTATTAGTCAAGACCTGACTCAATATGGTGGTTTGTGGTCTCGTCGCCCTATTTCTGGAATTTCTTATTTAGTCGGTGCTGCGGGATTGGTTGCTTTGCCTCCGTTGGGTAGTTTTTGGGCGTTGTTACAAATGGCAGATAATTTGTGGCAGACTCAACCTTGGTTAGTGGGGGTGTTGTTTGTGGTGAATGGGTTAACTGCTTTTAGTATTATTCGGGAGTTTGGTTTAATTTTTTGTGGTAAAACGAAGCCAATGACCGAGCGATCGCCTGAAGGTTTATGGGCGTTGGTTTTGCCGATGACTATTTTGGCTGGTTTTACATTGCACGTTCCGTTGTTATTAGCACATTGGCAGTTATTACCAGATATGGCAATTATTAATAAACCTGTTGCTGGTTTGTTACTGTTATCCAGTGTACTTGGTTTTGGTATTGGTGGGTTGATTTATATAAATGACAAGTGGGAGAAACCAATTAAATTGCCTTACCAAGGAATACAAGACTTTTTTGCTTACGATTTTTATACGGTCAAATTGTATAAAATTACGATTGTTTTTGTAGTGGGTTTAGTATCAAAAATTATTTCTTGGATAGACCGCTATATTGTTGATGGAGTAGTTAATTTCGTCGGTTTCGCGACTATTTTTGGAGGTCAGGGTTTAAAATACAATGTTTCTGGTCAGTCTCAGTTTTATTTGTTGACAATTTTGATTGGTATTACCCTATTATTAAGTTGGTTAGCTGTTGGTTTATTTTAGGGAAAATTGAAATTATCTCAAGTAAAATTAATTAACCGCAATGTAGGGAAGTTGCATAACAAAAATGTGTTTTCGTATAGGGAATGCTCCGCAAACATGTCGCACAGCGAAACATCCTATGGTTGGTTTATTATAGTTATTTAATGAGAGATGATATTATAGGCAAATATTTGTTAAAAAATTTCAGTCATACGAGGCTGTATTACCAATGGATAATTGATAATTAATCAATTACGAAAAACTAGGGCTTGAGATTGCTTCCCTATGGGTCGCAATGACGAAAATACCTTATATTGCCTAAGTTATAATTAGACTAATAATAGGATTTTATTCCCTAGAATTATCCAGATTTATCTGTCAAAAATCACAATTTTCTGAGGCTACTGCCGTGTCAAGCTTGAAAATGTAGATTAAAAAACCTAACCCCCCAACCCCCTTCCCTGCAAGGGAAGGGGGGGATTTCTCCCCTCTCACTCATCAGGAGAGGGGGAGGGGCAGGGGAGGGGGGAGAGGTCTTCGCTCGTTGCTTGCTCCTAACACACCATTTTAAGCTTGACACGCTACTACTATTTTATTACCTTTTCTCTCGCGGGTTTAATACCCCAATGTCTAAACAGTGCTTAAAGTTGGTTGGAGTTTGTGGACTTAGAGCGAAAGTTCTTTGACTATCCCGATGCAATTTTCCCTTCTTACTTCTTGAATGATTCATAGCAATTTAATCGACGACAATTTAACAAAAAATTATGCTCAGTGTTTTAATTATCATCCCAATTTTAGGGGCAATATTAGTAGGATTTTTCCCAGGAAATATTCCGGCGGAAAAATTACGAAAAGTCACTTTAGCAATAGCCGTATCTCTCATAGTTTGGACTGTAGAAATTGCTCTAAAGTTTGACTTAAATAATCCCCACTGGCAATTTCAAGAAATATTTGCTTGGATTCCCCAATTAGGTTTAACCTATAATCTTGGAGTAGATGGTTTATCTTTACCCTTACTTGCCCTCAATTCTTTACTAACATTTATCGTAGTTTATGGCTACGGTAATAATGTCGAACGTCCGAAACTTTACTACTCTTTAATTTTGTTGGTAAATGCAGGTGTAGCAGGAGCTTTTCTTTCAGCAAATTTACTACTTTTCGTTCTGTTTTACGAACTAGAATTAATCCCCATCTATTTATTAATAGCAATTTGGGGAAGCGAAAAACGAGGCTATGCAGCAACAAAATTTCTCATCTATACTGCAGTTTCTGGAATTCTCATATTAGCAGGATTTTTAGGGATAACTTGGTTAAGCAATTCTCCTAGTTTTGACTATAATCTCATATCTACCCAATCATTACCTCTAATAACTAAACTTATCTTACTAACAATTCTCTTAGTAGGATTTGGGATCAAAATACCACTGGTTCCTCTACATACTTGGTTGCCAGATGCTTACGTCGAATCATCTCCCCCTGTTACCATTTTACTTGGTGGAATATTGGCAAAGTTAGGCACTTACGGATTATTGCGTTTCTGTTTGGGACTATTCCCCGGAACCTGGGAAATAGTCGCACCCGGAATGGCAATTATTGGCACCATTAGCGTTTTGTATGGAGCATTAGCAGCGATCGCTCAACAAGACATTAAACGGATGGTGGCTTATAGTTCCATTGGACACATGGGTTACATTATCGTTGCTGCTGCTGCGAATACACCCCTAAGTTTAGTGGGAGCGATTAGTCAAATGGTGGCTCATGGTCTAATTTTAGCGATTCTATTTCATCTGGTGGGTGTAGTGGAAACTAAAGTCGGTACTCGCGAGTTATCTGTTTTGAATGGTTTAATGAGTCCGGTGCGAGGTTTACCTTTTACTAGCGCTCTGTTAATTATGGGTGGAATGGCAAGTGCAGGTATTCCAGGAATGGTGGGTTTTGCTGCTGAGTTTATTGTGTTTCAGGGAAGTTTTTCTAAGTTTCCAATTCCCACTCTTTTGTGTATTATTGCTAGTGGTTTAACTGCTGTTTATTTTGTAATTTTGTTGAACCGTACTTGTTTTGGGAAATTAGATAATAATACAGCTTATTATCCAAAGGTTATTTGGTCTGAACGTGCGCCTGCTTTGGTATTAGCAGTAGCGATTTTCTTTTTAGGAATTCAACCTATTTGGTTAGTGCGTTGGAGTGAAGAAACTTCCAATTTTTTAGTGCTTAAATCTCAAATAGAAATTCAGTCAATAAGTCAATATCTAAAGTAGGGAATAGGGAATAGGGAATAGGGAATAGGGAATAGGGAACAGGGAACAGGGAACAGGGAATAGGCAAAAAACAATTATTTGTTATCAAGAAATTCACCAGAATTTTAGGAGTATGAACTGATACCTCCTCCCCTGTAGAGTTATTTCAATTCCTTACC
>NZ_JAAHGT010000059.1 GCF_010672385.1 Okeania sp. SIO2F4 | reverse complement strand
GAGGGGAGAAGGCAGAAGGGTTAGAAGGATTTGGACAAACTAGCTTTTCATAACCGGATTTGGTGTTATAAATAATTAGGGAGTCCTCCGGAGGGAGAAGTGGTGGAAAAAAGAATATATCAGGAGCACAAGGAGAAGAAAGTTTTTTTATCACTAATTAAGCGGACATGATATTACATGATCGAGGAGCTGTGTGCGCAATTACTTCCGCACTTTATAGTGGGAGACTCCAGAATTATAAACTCCCTTTTGACGGCTGGATGGAAAGGACTGGGGCAGGTTTTAACCCATAGTCAAAAATTTGTGATAATTTAAGATTTAACACACGAAGACCTATGAATCATGGTAAGAGCATCGTTATCTAATGGACGCTTCAGTTAAATGAGGATTAACTAGAAAGGTTTTCTGGTGCTTGCCAGCACTCTGTTTCCAACCCTTAGCACGTTGTACGCGACTAGGGAGTGAATCAACCAATCAATACTAAAAGTAGCCTCAATGGTATGCATGAGTGGAGAGAGTAGTGGCAATTGACAAAAAAAATGGGTTTCAAGCCTTGCCCCAGAAAGGCAACTTTTGTTATAATTGAATTTGTGGAAATTCCTACCGAGCGCCTGCAGTTAATATACCATTTCGATCTGATGTGAAACTGAGTCTGGGCTAGCAAGAGATAAAAATAATCAAACCCATTGCTAACGCGTTTGATGTAGCCCAGCGAAACGAAGGGAAATTGCGTTGTCCAACCTGGAAACACAAATAGACATCTCCGGAAAAGAGGGAACACTTAACACTTAACACTTCACAGGAAGAAAGAATAGATAATTTCTGGATGAGAATTGATTTGATTTTTAATTTTCACGCCTATGTCTAATAAAGTATTGTTGAATTTGTGCTAGTAGCACTACCCAAGCAAGCGTCAACCCCATTCAAATATCGCGTCAAAAGGTGACGTAGTCATATATTCCTGTGGCGAGCGAGGCCACGGGGAGAATGTTAATTATTCAAAGCCTATTGATTAAGATAAACAAGACTTAGGCACCAGAACCCAGAAAAACTGTTTTTTCGTAGATATCTATATGTTTGTTCAAACCAAGGATTTATCGTAGCACCAGGGTTTCGCCTTTGTAAGTCCTAATAAAAATCAAAAAAGAATCTACCTAGATACACAAAGTTAAAGTTGGTAAGAAATATAATAAAATCAAATAAAATTACAACTCAGATGGATTTTCGGGAAAATTAAGCATTGGTAGGCGATCGCCCCGGAATATTTCCTCACTATACAGTCCAATTTCTGATAATAACTCATTAATGGCTTTATTACCCAACAAACCAAGCAAAACAGGAGCCGTGGCCAAGCTGAGTACAATATCTGAGGATATTTTCCAACTAGGGGTTGTAAGTGTAGGATTTTCATAGGAATTTTCTCGAAAAGATTGCATTTGTATTACCTCATTAACATACTTTCCGACGTGACATTCGATACTCTTTTGCTAACATTTGCTAACAATTCACAGCAAGATTAACCTGCTTAGGGGGTATCTCCCAATGTCTACAAGAAAACCTGTAGACGCTTTTAAACACTTAAGTCGCTTTGGTTATCGGCCATCGCATAAGTTTTAATTATGTGAGCCATACTCTGGGTAACTTATCAGGATAGCGGTTACATAGTGGTCTGGCGCAAGCAGGACAAACTGTTCTGTTTGTCAGAATTTAGCATAATCTATACAACTATACCAGTATAACTATGTAAATATGTATCAACAATAGTTAATTAACCTCCCAACGCTGACCTATAATAGGTACAGTAGGGGTTTCCAACATCTATCTTATACATTGCTGCCCTGCGCCACTTATCTAGGCATAATCCCCCCGACAGCCAGACTTGAGAGGCAATTTCTTTCCCCCAGAGTCCCTGGGTACTAAGTTGATCATAGCCAAGCATTGACATCATCCCGACCAGGCGCTTAGGCTACAACGCGGGATTCCTCACCATCGCCCTCTTAGGGCTTTCTGCTGCCTCTTTACAGAGGAACTGCGCTTTTCATGTCGCGGAGCGTTTCATGTCAGCGACAGCCGAAGCAACTGCCTAATCGGTCTAGCCTCTTTCTGGTCTAAAGACGCGCTCCACAGTACGTCGTCAAGGAGAAGGCTCCCCTAGACACTACTAGCCTATCAACCTAATTTTATCTACTATAGTAGACTATTGGGAAAACCGCAAGATTGATTGGTTTTCCCATAGGACGATCTCCTCCCCCCCTTTGAAAGCTATCCATTACCCACATCTTTCTTAACATAAAACGTGGACATTATATACAAGTTATGTATTAGGCTTTGAGATGCTTTTTTTGGAGAAAAGTGTATTGAATTAGACATTTTTTTGAGAACTACAGACAAGATGCTCACTTCCCACACCCCCCACACCCCCCCACACGGAGCACAAGGTTTTCAGGAGTTCCCGATCGGGGATAGCTTTGAAAGGGGGGTTAGGGGGGATGGAGAGCGCGGGTCTTCAAGCAACGTTGAGATAAGTAGGTAGGCGCGAATAAACCTCACTATGTAACGAAATATTAATGCACCTCATACCATTGAGATTGCTTCCTTCCACGGAGTGACTGTCGCTTCGGGGGTAGTTGTAAATTTTCCCACCTACCTACTTAAATTAGCCAAATAGATAGGTTTTTCAAAAGGTTGAAACCTTTTATACTTATTACCTGTCCTCAAATTATCAAGGAAAATTATCCTAAAAGGACAGTAGCTCTAGACCAATTTTTTTGGCAAACAAGAAAAGCTGATGACTTAGTGCTAATTGGTATATATTTTATAGTATAATAATTTGCCTATAATTTTTAGCAATATTCTACTGATTTTAGCAAGAGGCTTTTCTTTATATCTATTGATACGCTACATTCCAAAATGTCACCAATGAATAGTTAGGCCAATCAAGGGAGTCTCCCAAACAAAGGAGAAGATGAAAGGGAATAAAATCATATCGACGGAAAATAGATCCCCCCTAGGAATTTGGGCACAAAAAGCCTTGGGAATTCCAGAGGTACAAGTACAGGTAAGATTGCGTGGCAATCATTTACATATCCTCTGTGAAGCCGAAAAATGTCCCGACATGAACTTTGCCCTAGGTCAGTTTTCCCAGGCGCTGAGTCAGATAGATATAGAGTCTCTACTACCTCCTAATCAACCTCGGATTTACCAGATGTTTCTGTGTGGCCGCACTTTAGGACGGAGGCGACCTGACTGGACAGTAAAACTTGATAGTAATAAGGTAGCAACTCAGAGTCAGAGGATAAATACTCCGGCTAATTCGGATGATTCAGGAACTAATTCCCACTTAACATCTAATTATGTTTCTCCTGAAAATTACTTACAAAATGATCGTGGCAGTCAAACTTTACCTGAAGAAAAATTAACAAAAGTTGGTGCTGGGCAATCTTCTAAATTGGATATCCAGGACAATATTGCCTCTGAATTGCTGTTAACTCCTCATCAGACTTCTGTCTCGACAAATGACACATTAAACCATGTCAACTTTTCATCACCACAATTAGATTCAGAAACCTTTTCTCCCACTGAACCAGAAAAGTCCAAATTAGAAACACAGCCAGATAACCTTCAAGAATCTGATCGATATCTACTTGATTCTCCCCTGACAGTTTCTTCTCAAAAATTAGCTGAATATGGCCATCCAGATGCAATTGCAAGTTATTTGAGTGAAATTTTAGGTGAGTTAGGGGTCTGTGTAAATGTCAATATTCGAGAAAGACAACTTAAGGAAAAATTAACAGAAACCACCCCAAAATCAGAGGATGCTGCCAAAAATTATAAATTGAAAACCCAAAAAATATTATGGGTATCCTGTGAAGCAGCTTATAGTCCCGATCCATCTCTATTGGCGGAACCAATTACCCAAAAACTACGAGACCTCAAGCTTAAAGATTTCCATGAAGCTTTAATTTCTCTACTTGTTCAGGGTGAAACTGCACCTGACTGGATGTTGCGGGTGGATCTAACTCCACCTAATTTGATGCTAAAGGAATGGGCAAGTTGGGGGGATGTGGCCGCCATTGAACGGTTGCTTAAACAAAAGTTGGCTACCCTTGCAGTGGATATTCGAGCTACCCTAAAAGAATCAACCTTACATTTATTCTGCACTAATACTAATAATTCTAACCAACAAGCTCCAAATCAACAGAAAACAAAAGCAGCGATCGCTAGTAAATTAGCAAAAATCCTACCAAGAGGTATCCAAGCTGCTACCATTTATGGTTGTACTCTTAATGAAACCAACCACAAAAAATCAGAGTCACCTCTATGGATAGACTGGTTAAATTTACCAGCATCGGAAAATCCCGATCTATCTGCTGACGCTAAAGTTTTGGCAAGTCAGGGAAACCATGAAGCTATTAGTTTTCTATTAAATAGATTAGTTAATCCCGACCTCGATCAAAGATTGCAAACAGGGGGTATCCGGGTATTAATATTACCGAAGCAAGAATTATTGCACGTTATGAGCGAAGCTCCTACCTGTCCTTCTCAATCTCAAGTAGGACCTATTATCGCCAATTTCTTGCGTCAACTTAAAATTCCTGGAGTTAGTGGGGTTAGGGTCTACGGTCGTCGTGCTGGTCAAAAATTGCCTTTGTGGCGCTACGGGATTAATTTTACTCGGAGAAGTCGCCAGCGTTCTGAACAAACTCCAGAGTTTGCTGCTTCTACGGAAATGGATTTTTTATCGGGTAAAAAAGCAGATCGTGTTTTCCTCAAGTTAGCACCACAAACGACTGAAAAAACTGACTCAAAACTGTTACTTCCTAACAAATACACACTTACAGCACAACTGTGTACAGGTATCCAACAATTACTTATTGGTTCTCGTTTATTTCTTCCTAATGAAGAAGAATATACAAAAATCACTAATTCATTAACATATAACACTCGTAGTTATGGTAAATGGGTTGCTGCTTTTGCTTATGCTGCTGTGGGTATTTTCTTGACAGTTCAAACTGATTTAAAAGTAGGTGCAATATTAGAACGAGTTCCAGATATTTCGCTTTCTGGAAATAGTTGTCAAGGTCCGAATTGTCAAACTCCTACAGAAGAAACTTTAGATGAAAAAGCAAATTCAGAATTGACGACTTATCCTACTTTTAATAGTACACAATTAGATGAACAATTAATTCGTTATCAACAATATTTGGAAGTAGAAAAAAAACCACCAGATATTTTAATAGTTGGCAGTTCTAGAGCATTAAGAGGAGTTAATCCGACAGTGCTTGAGGAAAGTTTAGCAAATTCAGGATATCCAGATTTAAGAATTTATAATTTTGGGGTAAATGGAGCAACTGCTCAAGTAGTAGATTTGATTGTACGTCAGATTTTACCACCAGAACAATTGCCACAATTAATTATTTTTGCCGATGGAGTTCGAGCTCTTAATAGTGGTAAAGTTGATAGAACTTTTGATATTATTGCCAGTTCTGAAGGTTATGAACAAGTAGATGCAGGCACATTTATAATTGGGGATAATATATCAGAAACATCAGTTAATTATCGCATCAATAAATACAAACAAATATTCAAAAATATCGAGAAAAAAGCTGAAGAAATATCAGTTACTTATCAGCAGCGCGATCGCCTCAAAAGCTTAATCATATCAATTATTAATAATCCGAAAAATTGGAATTTTTGGCATCAGCAAGAACACCAGGCATTAGCAGCAGAAGATTCTCTGGAGTTAGACAAATTTCAAGCAAATGGTTTTCTGCCAATTTCGATTAAATTTGAACCAGAAAATTACTATCAAAATTATGCTAAAGTTTCTGGTGACTACGATGCTGATTATGCAGACTTTCAATTGACAGGAAAACAAACAACAGCACTAAAAAATTTACTACAGTATACTAAGTCAATAGGGATTAATTTTGTATTTGTAAATATGCCTTTAACTACAGCATATTTAGACGAAGTACGAACTGCTTATGAACAAAAATTTCAGGAATATATGCAGCAGTTATCTGGGGAATATGCTTTTGTCTTCCGAGATTTAAGTAGTGCATGGCCGGAAACTTATGGTAACTTTTCTGACCCTAGCCATCTGAATCTTTACGGAGCGATCGCCGTTTCTCAAACATTAGCTGAGGATAATATTATTCCTTGGCAACAACCTTAAATAGGCTTAGAGTATGGACGGTGTGGGAAGGGTGGGGAGTGTGGGGAGTGTGGGAAGTGTGGGAAGTGTGGGGAGTACAGGATCTCAAAAAATATAAGGTATGAGATAATCAAAGTTGTTTAAAATGAATTGGAGCAGTTCTTTTTAAGCATCTCATATCAAGATGTAATTTATTGTAGAATTCTTTTTTTCAGGCATGGTATTATATCATGTCGGGATAATTAGTGATAAAAAAAGTATATGGTTTGTAGTAGGGCAAGAGCCCGATACATACTTTTTGCTCAAGCCCTACTACAAACTTTAATTATAACTATTCAACCGGACATGATGTAACCCATCCATCCCATCCTACTCATGCTCCGCAAACGACTGCTCTCTTAGTCGATTGGATATGGCAAGGTTTCCCCGCCATCCCATCCTACGGAATGCTGGGCAAACGACTGCTTTTTCTCCTTGCTCATGAGAGGCTTTAAACCTTAATTTTTCGGTAAAGAAGAACGAAGCAGAAAGAAAAAAGCAGAAAAATTATCTTATTTATTTCTCAATTAATTCAAAATGAATTAATATTTTTTGACTCTAAGATATTGGCAATTGATAATTTTTTGAATTATTATAGAAAACAGGAAACCTAAGTTGATCAAATCAGGTAAGGTGGTTCAATAATTAATAATTAATAATTAATAATGATTAATTACCAAAAAAAAAAGGTCTAAAACCTCCCCTTTTAAGGGGATAAAAAAAGAGAATAAGCTGTTAGGCATTTAAACCACATATTTGTTGTATGCCTAGTATAAGAAGAAAACCCTTATTAATTTTGAATTTTGAATGGATGACTTTTGACTTGCTAAGACGCATTTAAAATGCGTATTAGCTTATTCCTTATGTCAAGCCTCTGGGTTAAACCGGATGTAATGATAACTGATAACTGAAATATATACTTCTTTCTTATTCCTGAATGAATTATGTGGACGATAAAGCAAAATAAAACTCATCAGCAGATAAAACAACTAGAGAAAATAATTATGCTAAAAATTAGTAAAGTTATAAATATATTACTGGTGTTTTCTCTATCATTAATATGGGTAATATTTATCATTCCTACGACCAGAGCTTCAATCGTAAATATTTCAGAAGAACCACAATTAATTAGTAATGCAGAAGCACAAGATAATACTTATGAAAAATTAGTTGATGGGTATGAAAAACTAGAAGGAATGTTTACCCTTTATCGAGACCAAGAAACAGGTAAAACATTAATGGAAATTCAACCAGAACAACTGAATAAAAATTTCCTTTGTTTTATTACTTTAGAATCAGGTATTGGTGAGGAAGGTTTGATTAGTGGTGTACCAATTAACGATAAAGGTATTGACGATGAAGGTTTTGTCTTTCAACTACGCCGACATCAAGATAATATTAAATTTGTTTTGCCAAATATCAAGTTCCGTACTAATGAATTAGACCCACAAGCTCGTTCAATTAAACGTTCTTTTAGTGACTCAGTTTTATATTCTTTGCCTATAGAAGCAACTCATCCCCAAAGGCAAACCCTACTAATTGATTTAGAAAATTTATTGCTAGGGGATTTAAACTTACCATCCCTAGAGAAAATACTACCTGAAGATTATTCAATAGAATATGAAAATTCTTATATTAGTGATGCTAAAGCATTTCCTTTAAATATAGAATTAGAGTCAGTATATGGTATCCTAAATGAAGAATACCCAGAATATTTAGAATCTGTACCAGATAGTCGTGCTTTTAATCTTAGAGTTCGCTACAGTTTTTCTGAATTACCAATAAATAATGGTTATATTCCTCGACTTGGAGATGAAAGAGTCGGTTATGATATTAGTGCTTATCAAGATGTTTCTGACAATAATCGTCGCCAACCCTTTGTCCGTTATATTAATAGATGGCATCTAGAAAAACAAATTCCGAGCGCACCTTTATCACCACCCCTAGAACCAATAACTTTCTGGATAGAAAATACAGTACCAATCGAATATCGTGATGCCATTCGAGAAGGAATATTGATGTGGAATAAAGCATTTGAAAAAGCAGGATTTATTGATGCTATTCAAGTCAAACAAATGCCTGATAATGCTACTTGGGATCCAGCAGATGTTCGTTACAGTACGATTCGTTGGTCTACAACCTTTGAACCTTGGTTGGACGGCTATGGACCTTCCCGTATTAATCCATTAACAGGGCAAATTTTAGATGCAGATATTATTCTAAATGCAAGTATTATTAGGGATATTAAATATGGTAGAATAGGCAATCTAGTTTTACAAAATAAATCTTTGGGTAAGGCTTTTAAAACTAAGGATGGAAAAAATTACAATCCCTGTGTTTTAGATATGTATTCTCGTTATTTAGATAATCTAGAAACTGAGGCAGAAACAAATATTTCAAACAAAAATAACAATATAGAATCTATAATTCCTCAATCCCTACAAGCACAATATTTATCTTCTCGTAAGTCATCATTATTAAACTCTCACTCATCAGAACACTTTTGTTTTGGTTGGAACTCATCTCAACAGTTAGCAGTAGGAGCAATAGCAATGGATGTTTTGCAAAACGTCAGACCTTATAGTACAGAAATAGAAAAGTATGTCAATCAGTTCTTAAAACATCTGACTGCTCATGAAGTCGGACATACTCTTGGTCTCAGACATAATTTCCACGGTAGTACCATGTTAGACCCAGAACAGTTGAATGATACCAGCATTACTCAAACAAAAGGGTTAGTTGCATCTGTAATGGATTATGTACCAGTCAACCTCGCACCAGAGGGAACAACACAAGGAGACTACTTTCCGGTTGTAGTCGGTCCTTATGATGAGTGGGCAATTGAATATGGTTACAAACCTAGTGGAATAGCTAGTTATATTGGTGAAAAAGCATTTTTACAAGACATTGCGAGTCGAGCAGTACAACCAGAACTATCTTATGCAACGGATGAAGACACTGATGGTATTGATCCTGCAGCAAATAGGTTTGACCTGAGCAGCAATACATTGATTTACGCTCAATGGCAGTTAGATAACGCTTGGAAGATGTGGAAAAATTTAGAAAAGCGCGTTCCCAGAAGCGATGAAAGTTATAGTGACATCCGGATAATGTTTGATACGGTTTTCTTTTATTATTTGCGGCAAATTATAGATGCTACTTTGTATGTGGGGAGTCAGTCATTTAACCGAGAAAATATCAAAAACGTTAATGGTCGTTTGCCATTTGAACCAATATCTGTAGATCAACAACGCCAAGCATTAGAAATACTAGATAAATATGTTTTTAGTGAGGATGCGTTTCAGTTCTCACCAGATTTGCTGAATAAGTTACCACCCTCACGTTGGCGGCATTGGGGAACCTATGGTTGGTTGTTTCCTTTAGACTATTCTATTCAAGATCGTATTTTATTGCTGCAACGAATAGTTTTACGATCGCTCCTTTCCAATACTCGTCTAACTCGTCTGCGAGATATGGAATTGAAGACAACGCCAGATAATGTTTTGAAATTGCCAGAACTTTTTGATACTCTGCAAAATAGTATTTGGAGGGAAATTTTACAACCAACTGGGGGAGAAGTCGAGATTTCTGGTATGCGTCGTTCTTTACAGAGGGAACATCTGAACTTGTTAATTTCAATGGTATTGCGCTATCGTAGAGTGCCTGAAGATGCTCGGAGTTTAGCTTGGTATGAACTGCGAGAACTAGATAAAGATTTGCAGAAGGCGATCAAAAAGCGGGGTAAGAAGATGGATGAGTATACTAGGGCGCATTTAGAAGAAACACGCGATCGAATTGTGAAAACTTTGAATGCACAGTTGGAGTCTAATTAGAAATTCAAAATTCAAAAGTCAAAAGTCAAAAGTAAGATTTTAGAGGTTTTGAACCTGAACTAAGATGTCTCAGACCTTAACTTCCTCAAAAAATACTGGTATGTTATAAGAAACCAATTTGTTGGGTTTGGCTTTGCTTCATATCAAATCAGTTGGCTACGGTTCCTGAAAAATCGGAGTAATATAATTCCATCAATCATCATACAATGTGTAGGGCGAATGGCCATTCGCCCCTACAATATAGACTTTTACCTTTAATGCTGAATAACACCAATACTACCGGATTTGATATTATTTGAGATGGTGCATAAATCTTTTTAAATTTAAAATATACTCTATGAATAGACGCTCTTTTCTACAATTAATGGCAACAACATCAGGTTTGATTGTCTCAGGAAAAAGTTTTGCTGCCTTTTCCACACCTAATTCTCAATTATCAAATAACATCTCATCTTCTATGCCATCAAATTCTTCCTTTTTTATGCCCGATGAAGCCGAACCCCATTTATCTACTTGGATGGCTTTTAGTGCTAGTGCAGATATTTGGGGAAGGAAATACGCTTCTGGGGTACAAGATAATCTCGCCAGAATTGCTAAAGCTATTGTCAAATATGAACCTGTTAAAATGTTAGTACGGAAGGAAGACTATAAGGTAGCTATAGCTAAATGTGGTACTGATGTAGAATTGATTGTTTGCCCAATAGATGACCTATGGATGAGGGATACAGGTTGCGTTTTTGTTGTCAATGATGCTGGCGAGAAAGCAGCTATTGATTTTAATTTTAATGGTTGGGGAAACAAGCAATATCATAGTCGTGATGCTAAAGTAGCTCGGTTTGTAGCCAAACAGTCTGGAGTACCATTGTTCAATACAGACCTTGTATTTGAGGGTGGTGGTATTGAAGTTGATGGTCAGGGAACGGCGATCGTGACTGAAAGTTGTATTATTAATGATAATCGTAATCCTGGTTGGAGTAAAGCTGACTGTGAAGCAGAATTGAAAGCTTTATTGGGGTTACATAAAATTATTTGGCTACCAGGTATTAGAGGTTATGATATTACCGATGGTCATACAGATTTTTATGCCCGTTTTGCTGCTCCTGGTGTTGTTATTGCTGGATACGATCCAGATCCTGATTCTTTTGACCATGCAGTTACCAAAAAACATCTGCAAATTCTCCGCTCAGCAACCGATGCGGATGGGAATCAACTGGAAGTTGTTGTACTTGAGGGTCCGAAAAAGATACGATCGGGATACGAAACTGATGATGATTTTGCAGCAGGATATATTAATTTTTACGTTATTAATGGTGCGGTCATTGCTCCAGAATTTGGAGATCGCCAGGCAGATCGACGTGCAAAGGAAACTTTAGCAGAACTTTTTCCTGGTCGAGATATTGTACAAATTAATATTGATGAAATTGCTGCTGGAGGAGGTGGAATACATTGTACGACTCAGCAGGAACCAAAGTAAATCAAAAGTTAAAAGTTAAAAGTTAAGCGAGTTAATGAAGACCTCTCCCCCAACCCCTCTCCTTATAGGAGAGGGGGGAATGTTCCCCCCCTTCCCTACCAGGGAAGGGGGTTGGGGGGTTAGGTTTTTTACCCACAATTTTAGCCTAGACGAGTGCTATCATTTCCAAAATATTCCTGAAACGGATGAGACACTCATAGCCAAAAGTTTTTCGGTGTCTCTGATATAGTATTCACGCAGATCGATACAGAGGAAATTACCTTCTAAGAGAATAAACTGCCAGATAGTTCCTGTTGTGACGGCTCCATAAATCGACAAATTGATATTTTCTCTCAAGTTAAATCTTTGAGCAGCAATCATTTCAGCCATACACTTAGCTCAACCTCCTTTAATATTTTCATTCTTGGCTTCAACTAATGTCAGCACTGGTCGGGATATTTCATAAATTTCTCTTGAAGCTGTTAAAATAAAGTCACAATAACCGTTTAATCCTAACTCTGAATCAATATTGAATTCCGAACCAGAAAAAAAACCCACCTCATTTTTATACATCTGCCTGATTTCTAATAGGGTAGGCGCAATTAAAAGTTCAGAACGGGCTTTTTCTGTATTGATAGCATTGGCGAGAGGAATATTTCGTTCCAAGATTTGTTGCATAAATTCGCTGACTTCTACAGGAGGAATGTCAGCAAATAATTTTTTTGACTCATCTACTCTCAGCTCAAAGCGATCGCGCACCTCAGCTATGGTTTTAAATTCACTATAGGACATGGCTTTCGGCTCCTTGTTTTGTTATAGCGCTAGGGAATAGCGGTCGAGGGAATAGCGGTCGAGGGATGGCGAGGTCTCCTCGCCATATCCAATCGACCAAGAGAGGGAATAGGGAATAGTAATAGAAATCGCTTTAGCAATAAAAAGAGCGATCGCCTCCTAAGTCTATCATAATATTATGTCAGGATAATTAGTGATAAAAACACTTCTTTCTCCTGGTACATTCTTTTCTCCTGTCTCCTGTCTCCTGTCTCCTGACTCCTCCCTAATTATTTATAACTATTCAACCCGACATGATATAACACACGCATCTTGTCTATTTCCTAATCGTTTTTATCCTCAGAACTTTTAGGAAAATTACCCTCTTGATAGGTATTAATTTGCTCCTCACTCAACAAGTCCATAAAATCTGCCAACTCGCTATAAGTGACGCACCGAACTTCGGGCAAACCGCAGACAGACTCAGCGAACCTAAACATAGCATTCCAGTACGCGCCGTTATTCCAAGCTGAAAAATGATGCCCGATATGTATGGGAGCGCGGTTGCCATTATAGTTTCGCTGAAAATACCTCATGTAAGTTTTATAAGTATCTTCCTCATAACGTTTAGCATTGCGAGGATTGGGTTTTGCCCGAGAATGCAGATAATAAAAATTGTAATCCATTGATAACACCTTCTTGCCACTGGAGTTAGTCAAACTAGCTAGGGGAAAATTCCAAATACCGTTTTCCTGACGCGGCCAATAGTTAGAAGAAGCGACTTTGCTTGTGTCGTAGCGGAAAGCATCCTTTGCGAGAACCTGATACAAACCCGGACTTCTGGCTAATAAGGGAGCGCGAAAACCTTCTATGGCATTGCGATCGAATACGAGGGAACCTGACAAGTTGTTAATTTTATGAGCTTCAAACAGAAACTTATCGAAATATGCAAACTCCTCTCCCCAGTCTTGCTTGCTCCATTTACTACCGTTGAAATGACCCACTGCATGAGAACCGACCTCGTGACCTTCCTGGTAAGCGAGGTTAACCTGTTCGAGTCGCAGAGCAATATCTTCAGGTTTTCCTCCCCAACCAATATCCGAACGACCTTGACCTTTGCCACGGGGAGCGTTGTAGAGTTTCCGTTTGTCTTTACTGACAAAATATACAGCACTGACAAAATAAGTGAAGCGAACGTTAACGCCTTTTTTTTCCATTTCCTTGGCAAAATTACGCGACCTTTTCCAAGCATCTAGGGAACGGGAACCATCAAATGCTAACATGACAAACTGGGGTGGTGTTTTGCTTGTCATCTCTATATCTTGCATCAGTTTGTATAGAAAACGAGCATTCCAAAGGTTTAACTGACAGCTATTTCCGCCATTAGCTTTGATACAAGCAGAAATTAATTCTTGGGTAAAAGGACCCATGACTTGGTTATTTTCGACGCAATAACTGATAATTTTGTTGAAGCGAGAACCCTCCGGACATCTTCTGTTTCCGTAAGCTTGGAGAAATAATTTTTCTGACCATTGGTTACTATTACAACTGCCTCCACCTCCCCATTCTCGACATTTTTTAATCATTGTTTTGGTGAATGGTCCAAGAACGTATTCGCCGTTAGTATAGAAGTATCCACCTTTGTCGTTAATGGGCTTTTTTTCAAATTTTAATGTCTCTAATTTGGAAATTGTATTGTTAGTGGGTGTAGGGTTATCGGAAATATTTGATGTGTTGCTACAGGCAGATATTAAGATTAAAATACTATAGATAAAAAGGCTATGGTATGATTTTAGTTTTCTTAGCACTTTAATATTTTTCACTCCTCTAGTTATTAATTCATCATCAGGACTTACGCACGGACACTAAATCGAGTGAGGGCGAATGGCATTCGCCCCTACAGATGGCGTTTTCAAGGGAGTTGCATGCGTAAGTCCCGATCTTATTATAATGGAAGTGATCGCTTTTTTAATAGTTCCCCTACTTATTTCTCCTACCAAATTTCCAATCTTCCCCACCGGGTAATAAAGTCAAATTATGCTTAATAACTGCTGACAAATCTTTAGCAGAATAACTGTAAGTTAAGGCTCAAAAACTCTTAGCAGTTGTGATTACAGAATTTTTGTCTACCATTTCATCCAGTTGAAACGGACTGTAAACGCCATTTTCAACTTCCACGCTGGCATTATCAATAGCAAGTTCTATAGCATTTTCTAGCATCTCATCCCATTCATTTTCTTTGATGTAATAAGAGGTTTTATTTGGCCTCAAATTCAAGACTTGAATTTTTCTAATCGAAGCCCGAATTGATACGGCCCAGGAATTAGTTAATCGCCCTTCCACCTGATTTTTTATTAAGTGAATTAACATCACAGTTAAATAAGAATCTATCTTGAAAAGCGTGTCTTTTTTACTCATGGCATCCAGTTCGTCAATAATTGCTAAAGCATCCTGATTTCTACCTTCCATAATGCAAGTCCTTAAGTCGATTAATTCTTCAGTTGTCATTAGTTATTTTCCTATAAATTATTGGTAGTTAAAAGGGGAGTATTTGCTGCATGAGTTTTTCCTGTTGTTATTAACTCATTATATCATAAAGGTGTAGTAAAATTAAGTAAGTAAATTAGAATAACTCTATGATGAAACTTACACCAGAACAGATTGAAAACTTACGCTCCGAACTAACAAATAATGCAGAAGCTCTAGAAGCTCTTGAAGTAATCGAAGAGTCTTCATAAGTATAAACTCGCAAAGCCTGTTGAAAATATTCGACTGTTTTCTCCAGATTATCTGCTTGGTTTGGTTTAATCTTATCTGTGTAAATCAAACCAAGATTGTTTTGAATCATTGCCCATTTCTGGGGAATAGTTTCATAGGTATAAACTTGTAATGCTTTTTTTAAAGCAGCGATCGCCTTCTCAAGATTTTCTTCTTTATCTCCTTCTATTCTGTAGTAATAAGCACTACCTAGATTAGTTTGACTCATAGCCCAAACAGGGGATGGACTGTTAAAAACTAGCAAGACTTTTTTCAAAGCATCAATTGCCTTCTCAAGATTATCCTTTTTTTTTCCTTCTATTCTTATTATGTAAGTGGTAGCTAGATTGCTGTAAGTTCTTGCCCAATATTTAGGAAAAGTTTCAGGAGTATAAACTTGAAAACATTTTTTATAGTTATTAATTGCCCTTTCAATATTACTCGCTTTTTCTCCCTCAATTCTCTCAAAATAAGCAAGACCTAGATTATTGTAAGCATTAGCCCAATCTTGAGGAAAAGCCTTACGAGTACATATTTGTAATGCTTTTTGACAAGCAGCGATTGCCTTCTCAATATTATCTGCCTTATTTCCTTCTATCCTTTTTATGTAAGCATCGGCTAAGTTAATATGAGTTCTTATCCAGTATTGAAGAAAAGTTTCGCGAGTGTATATTCGTAATACCTGTTGATGACCCATAATAGCGATTTCTATATTGCTGGCTCTGTTACCGAAAGGAAACTGTTGAATTAAACAGCTAAAATCCATAATACGACCAGCAGTTTCTTCAACTTCTTCGTTTTCAATAATTTGAAAATTACGATCTGCCCAAGCCTTTAGTATTTGGGCGAAATGTTTATTGAGTTTATCTAGATTTTCTTGAAGTAGAGGATAGACAAATTTTGGATTATTTTGGGTTTCTCCAACAGTTTGTAATACCCTTTCCAAAAAATTCAAATAGTCTTGTTCATCCATAATTCACTATTACCTTTAGAAGATTTTTATATATGTTCAATCCTGTTTTTCTACAGCTGATAAAATCTTCTTCATCGTAATCTAAATCAACACCTTTAGACTTAAGAAATTTATCTGCTTCTAAAGGGGTTGAAAATCCCAATAATTCTGGCAATTTACCGCTACTAATAGAACCTTCGCGATAAGCTTATACCACAATTATTTCTATTAGCTTACGTTCTAAATTTCCCCATTTTTTTCTTTAGGAAAGAGGCCAGTTAATCTGGTAAGGAAATCTGAATTTTCTCCATTAATATTTCCTCTAATTATTAACTTATCATATCATAAATGATGACTGGTAACTGATAACTGAAATGGTGGCATTCTCAATAAATTTTCTGGTATAATACCAGCAACAGTCTCAAATAGTAACAGGAAATTATCTATGTCTCTGACAGTTGCAGACTTGGAAAAAGTCCAAGCAAAACTAACAGAAACTCATCAATAAACCCGGTTTCTATATAAAAACTACCCTCAGTATTTCTTTATGCCAGCTAGAGATGCTTACCATAACAACTTAATTAATGCTTTAGTCAAAGATAATTGGAGCATAACCGATGACCCTTACGTTATCAAGTGGGGTTCCAGAGATATGTTCGTCGATTTGGGTGCTTCTTTACTTCTGGCAGCAGAAAAAGAAGAAGTAAAAATAGCAGTAGAATTGAAAAGTTTTGCAAGTCCTTCCCCAATCAATGACCTAGAAAATGCGGTTGGTCAATATATCGTTTACCATGATGTACTCAAAAAAACAAACCCAGAAAGAATTCCCTACTTAGCAGTAGATGAAGAAGCTTATGAGGGCATATTTAGCGAACCCATCGGCAAACTAATGCTAGAAAACCAACGCTTAAATTTAGTAGCTTTCCACAAATTAGAGGAGGTAATTATTGAATGGATACCATCAGTAAATATCAACAAATAATCGAGAAAATAATCGGCGAATACGCTAAATTGCGCTATTCTGATAGCGAAGTAGAAAGAAAAACGGTTTTTGACCGAGAACAAAACCATTATTTATTAATGATTGTGGGAGTAGAGGGTCATAAAATGGTTCATGGTTGCATAGTTCATCTGGAAATCATAGGCGATAAAATTTGGATTCATCGCGACGGAATTGAAGATGGTATAGCAGGAGAATTGTTAGCAGAAGGGGTTCCTCAAGACAAAATTGTTTTAGGGTTTTATACCCCTGAAAAACGTAAGATAACCGATTTTGCAGTTTGTTAATTTGAGGAGCGTTTTCGCTGTTGCAAAGCATTCGGTGCCGAATGCTGCGCGAAAAGCGTAGTGCCGTGTCAAGACTAAAATGGTGGGTTAGGAGCGAGTATGGAGACCTCTCCCCCAACCCCTCTCCTGCTCCGAGAGGGGGGAAAGACTCCCCCTTCCCTACCAGGGAAGGGGGTTGGGGGGTTAGGTTCTTTAACTCACATTTTCAAGGTTGACACGGCAGTAGGGTGCGTTGCGACGGCATTGTTGAATCCTTTTCATAGTCTAAATTTTAGCCGTCTAACGCACTTTAATAGACTGACTTTGTTGAGTTTTTCCGTTGGAAATGCTTCGCAAATGTTCCTCAACCCAACCTACTAAACTGATAACTGAAATTATGATTGCCCAAGAAAAAAAACAACCCAAAATTAATCATATCCTTACCTTAACTATCCTATGGTTATTTGCAGCGGTGAGCGATCGCCTCTGGTTTGCTTTTGATAATTCTGTTCCTGCTTGGGATCAAGCGGATTATCTTACGGGTTCCCTAACCTATTGGCGTGTTTTCCAAAATGTACAATTGTTTTCTGGGGAATGGTGGCAACACTTCTGGCAACTTTCGCCGAAGGTGCCACCGTTAACTTATATTATTACTGTTCCACTTCAAAATATTTTTGGTAGGGGTGCTGATGAAGCAACTTTAGTACATCTATTATTTAGTGCTATTTTAGTGACTTCAGTTTATAGTTTAGGCAGTAAATTATTTGATCGACAAGTTGGTTTCTGGGCAGCAGTATTATCAATATTATTTCCGGGATTATATAGATATCGTTTACAATTTTTACTCGACTATCCCCTCACAGCAATGGTAACTTTAAGTTTCTGTTGTTTGACATTTTGGTATTTTTCAACAGGGAGTAGGGAGCAGGGAGTAGGGAGTAGGGAAGAGGGAAGAGGGAATAGGGAGCATAAAACGGGAAAAATTGACAAAGAAAAGTTGAATTTTAATTCTGAAACAACCTCTATTTTCGATAAATTCCTGTCAAAAATCTCTACTCTAGCAAATACAGCGTATTTCATATTAGTGAGGTACACCAGTCCCGGGCAAGATGCCCGCACTACAAAAAATTTACGATTTATATTTGTACCTCATATACCTGCAATCTGGTGTAATTTACTTATATCTTTAACTCTAAAGAATTGGCTTTGGGCGACTGCTTTTGGTTTGACTTTCGGTCTGGCAATTTTAGTTAAGCAAACCACGATATTTTTTCTGTTTACGCCGTTGCTTTGGATAGGGATAAATCTTCTCAAAAAACGGCAGTGGTACAAACTAATTCAACTAATTTATTCTCTGTGCTTATCGGTCGCAATTTTTTATCCTTGGGCGAGAACAAATTGGCTATTAATGTTAACTGCTGGTAAACGGGCAACAGTAGATTCTGCTATTGCTGAAGGCGACCCCAATCTCTTAAGTTTAGACGCCTGGATTTATTATGGAAAATTACTCCCTTATCATATTTCTTTGCCTCTATTAATTATTCCCATTGGTGGATTGATTTTTTACTTTATCCGACTCAACAAAAAGCAAGAAAATTTTTCAACTCAGCTCCATTCTTTTCAATGGCTATCTGTATTTTTAATTGGCGGATATCTAATTTGCTCTCTCAATATCAACAAAGATTTTCGTTACACCTTGCCATTATTGCCAGTTTTATCAATTTTATTAGCCTTTGGTTTAATGCAATTTCCGAGAAAAGTAGGAAAACAAATTCGCTACTTTACCATTGGTTTAGCAATTCTTTTAATGTTATTGAATCTCTGGCATGTAGATGTAATTTTCCTCAAAAAAATTACTGCTTGGTTAAGTCCTGGTGCTACTTATTATGCTCATTTAGGTAAAGAATTTCCTCATAGAAAAGTAATTGCCGAAATTGTCAAAACTGACCCCTATTTACAATCAACTTTAGGAGTTTTACCTTCCACTCCAGAAATTAATCAACATAACCTAAATTATTACGGCGCTCTGCAAAAGTTACAAGTCTATGGTCGGCAAGTCGGAACTAACTTAAAACAAGTAGAACAAGATGCGCGATCGCTTTCTTGGTTTGTCACAAAAACTAACGAACAAGGTTCTGTTAAAAGAATTAAAAAAGCTCAAGCTGCTATTGTTAATCTCATCGAACAACACCCGAATTTTCAACTACAAAAAAGTTGGCAGTTGCCAGATAATAGCAACTTAAATCTCTATCGTAATCAGTTTTTACCTGTAGAGGTTCATCCCCTGAATAAACCACAGGAAAAAGTCAAACTAGACTATATAATTTTATCGCCAAAAATTAGACCGGGAACAACCATACCAATTACCTATAAATGGTCTGGTTCCTGGCAAGAATTACAGTCAGGTTTAGTCTTATTAACTTATCGCCGAGAAAATATTAATCAACCACAATTTAAGCCATTAGTTTCTGAGAAAAATATAGATTCATACTCAAAATTAATTACACATCCTACTGACTCCCTGTTCCCTGTTCCCTCTCTTGGTGCGCATTCCCTCTCTTGGTCGGCGTTCCCTTGCGACTGGCGTTGTCGCGGGGTCCGACCGCTTGCGTCTGTCGCCGACGCGGGGTCGCACCGCTGTTCCCTGTTCCCTCTCTCATTATCAGAAAAACCTATCACCAGATTCATTCACGATCGCGCTATAGGAATGGGAAGTCTACACCCCGGAATATTTCAAGCAAATAAGTCTGAGGTCGGGTTTGAAGTTATTGAACGAATAGGAATGTTACCCCCATCTAATATCGCACCGGGAACTTATCTATTAGAGGCGACCTATCTTAACCGAGAAACTGGGGAAAGTTATCCTATTGCCGTACAACCACCCGTGCGGGTAGAAGTTGACCCCCAAGCGCAAATATTACCAGCACCAGAATTAGATTTAGTAACGCAGTTGCGGATGTGGGGTCAAAAGTTACCCCTGGGAATAAAGGGGTTGGAAACTGTATTTGAGGAAGTGGCGCGAGTTAACCAATACGATCCAGTTCAAGATTATACTAAGCAAGCAGAACAAACTTTAACCTATCGTTTGCAACAGGAACCAGATAATTTAGAATTGCTCTATAGTTTAGCTTTGGCCCAAGTTTTACAAAAAGATGCAGAGGGAGCGATCGCTACTTTAACTAGGATAACTGAGTTAGATTCTCAAAACCCCTTTGCTTATGCTTATTTAGCTTTTGTCTATTTATACGATCTTAATCCTGGGGGGGCAAAAATAGCTTTAAAGTCTGCTTTGGAAATTGACCCTCATCAACCAGAGATTAGGTCATTAAATGGCATTGCAGCTTTAATGCAAGGAAATTTAGTCCAAGCGTGGCAGGAGTTGATAAGTCAAAAGTCATAATTTAGAAGTTATATAGAATCAGGAGCGAGCGCTCGCTTAAAAATTCTCAAAAAAATGTACTTTTTTAGACAATAAATAGCTATAAACTCCCCCCTCCTCCCCCTCTTCCCCCTCTCCCCATACTTTTTTTAGAATCAGGAGCGAGCGCTCCCTTTGATTCACTTAAAAATTCTCAAAAAAATGTACTTTTTTAGACAATAAATAGCTATAAACTCCCCCCTCCTCCCCCTCTTCCCCCTCTCCCCACACTTTTTTAATTTGTCTGTACGAAACAAGTGCAAGCTTTTTGCTCCTATGAGCTCAAAATTCTCACATTTTGAGCAGACAAGCACGGAAAAATTGAGGAAGAATTGTCCCTCAATCATCCTCATGTAATTCCGTTCTGCTGAACTTACCCAAACTTACCCAAACTGATGTTAGCAGCTCTGGAGACAAGCTTCCTGCTTCAATGAAGACCACTGCCCCATGGGCTGTAACTTATCTTCTCCACAGGCTTAAAATCGGTGGGAACTC
>NZ_JAAHGT010000589.1 GCF_010672385.1 Okeania sp. SIO2F4 | reverse complement strand
TTATTTCCGATGCAATCTACTTCCTATTCTTTATTGCTTCCGATACAATCTACTTCCTACTCCCTATTCCCTATATTGATTTTTATGATTAACTCATCTTCTTCCTACTTGCTGCTTGCTGCTTCCTTTTTAAATCAAATAACTAGCTATTTAATCACTATATTTTTTATTGGCTTTCCTCTGCCAAGTTTGGCAGAAACTGTATTAGAAAAAATTCAACAAACAGGGGTACTAAAAGCGGGAGTCAGAAGTGATGCTGTTCCATTTAGCTACATCAACAGTCAAACCAATCAATTGGAAGGTTATTCAGTTGAATTAATTAAATTAATTCATCAACGTCTAGAGCAAGAGTTAGGGAAACCCATAAAACTAGAGTTGCAAAAAATATCTCTAGAAGAACGTTTTCAGTTAATCGAAGATGGAAAACTAGATATTGTCTGTGCCGCTACAACTATTAATAATGCCAGGGAGGAAGTAGTGGATTTTTCTATTCCTTTTTTCACTACAGGAATTCAATTGTTAGTAAAAAAAACAGATGCAGAAAGGTTTGACCCAATCAAAGGTACTAGAGAAAAAATATCAATAGGCTTATTACAAGGCACAACTACTGAAGAAGAATTTCGCCCTATTTATCCCAATGCAAATTGGCAAGCAGTATCTGATAGAGCAGAAGGAATTAATGAATTATCTCAGGGTAAAATTGATGCTATTGCTAGTGACGGTATTTTGTTACTGGGAGCAGTTTGGCAACAAAATAAAAATTTTAATGAGTTTGATCTAATTCCCAAAATTCCTTTTACTTTTGAAAATTATGGTTGTATTTTGCCACTGGCAAATTCAGACTGGGATAAATTTGTTGATACTACTATTGCTAGTGATGAAAATACCCAACTTTTACATCAGTGGTTTGACCCGAAAAAAGGTAAATTTCCTTATGAAAGCTTTAGATAATCTCTGAAAATATAGCAATTCTTAACTATGAGTGATGTAAGCATTCAGCGGTTAGCTATTAGCTATTAGCTTCCGAAACATATCTACATTTCTCGACAGACAATTGTATCGGTTGACAACTCAAACTCGTTGTTCTTGTGCTTCAATTCTCTTGCTTCAATTCTCTGGTTGAAAATTTAGTATAAGTTAAACGAATACTTGCTTCATTAATTAGACATCTCCGAAAAACAATAGACTTGTTGCTAGAGTAGGCAACAGGCAACAGGAAATATATTTTTAGGAAAAAGATCTAATATCATGTCCGGATAATTAGTGATAAAAAAACTTTCTCCTTTTTATATCTTCTTTTTGCCTCTCTTCGCTCCTGACTCCTGACTTCTCCGTCTTTATTTAGAACTATTTAATCGGACATGATATAAAAAAGGATTGTTTCTGGTAAATTTTTCTTGATTCAGTTAGTTGTATGCAATGATTTAAGTCCCATTATTTATTTTCTGGAGATATCTATTCATTAAAAAGCTGACTGCTGAGTGCTAATAGCTGAATACTTATACCAATTCACTTTAAAGATGTCACAAGTAGTTTCAAACTTTAAATGTCAAATAATTGCCTCAAACTGTTGTCTTGTCAAACTTTTTAGCCTATCCAATCTAACTTCTGAATTCTGAATTCTGAATTCCGTGAAACGGTATTACAGTATGATTTTCTGAATCAATCTTTGAATACCTGTATCAAAATAATGAGGCAGGATAAATTTGAGTTACAAAATTAATCAAATAAAATCCTGTTTATTAATTCTGCTGCCAGTATATTTCAAAGAAAATTTATGATTAACCAAATAATGAAAATAGACGAATTATTAAGGCAATATGCAAGAGGAGAAAGAAATTTTAGTGGTCTATACTTACATGAAGTACATTTACTAGAAGCTAACTTAGAAGGTGCTAATTTTTTTGAAGCTGACTTAACAAATGCCAACCTCAGTAGGGCCAATCTCAGTCGAGTAAATCTGGCCAAAGCTAATCTCAGTGGAGCGAATCTAATTGGAGCCGATCTAAGTGAAGCAAATTTGTCTGGTGCCGTTTTAGTAGGAGCCAAACTTAACAAAGCAGATTTAACAAGAGCAAAACTAACCAGAGCAGACCTAAGTCGTGTTAATTTTAGTCAAGTTAATATGATAGATGCTGACCTCTCAAGAGCTATCCTTTATGAAACAGATTTACATGGAGCTAACCTATATGGTGTTAATTTCCGACGAGCTATTCTAAATGAAGCTGATTTAATTGGTGCTAATCTAACCAGAGCAGACATGGCAGGAGCAGACTTAATTGAAGCAAATCTAATGAGAGCAGATTTAACAGAGGCTATTTTAAGTGCTGCTGACTTGAATGGAGCGAGTTTTTTGGGTGCTAATATTTCTGATATTAATTTGAGTGGAGCAGCTCTCCAAGCAACAGTTATGCCAGATGGCACAAGTTATGAAGAATTTAGCAGAGTTATCCCAACTTGAGAGGAAGGCAGGAGGCAGATAGAGGACAGAAGGTAGAAGGGAAGAGGCTTCAAATATCCCAACTTAATCTAGAAACTGGAAACCGGGTTTATTGTTCCACCGAGACTTTTGTAGTTTCCCCTGAGAAATCGGGTTTCTTAACCTTCCATATTTAGGTTTCTTGTTTCACCGAGACTTTTATAGTTTCCCCTGAGAAACCCGGTTTCTTAACTTTCCATATCTAGGATTAGATTTATTTATTTGGTGTTAACATAGCAGCAAAATATGCTATTTTTTAAAGATTTAAAAAATGAGACTCAAAATCTTTTCTGCTGTCTTAGTTTTTACTACAGTTTATCCTAATCTTTCAGCTATTGCCGAGAATTTTCAACATACACAAAAGTTACTATCTAGTAAACAATGTCCAAATTGTGAATTAACTGGTGTTGGTTTGGTATTGGCAAATCTTCAAGGTGCTAACCTGGAGGGAGCTAATTTGGGTGGAGCTAATCTCAGTCGTGCGAATTTAACTGGTGCGAATTTATCTGGTGCAAATTTGGCTGGTACAAGTTTATTTGGTGCGAATTTAACTGGTGCGAATTTATCTGGTGCAAATTTGGCTGGTACAGATTTAAGAAGTGCTTATTTAACTGGTGCAAATTTAACTGGTGTTGACCTTAAAAATGCTTTTTTATTGGGTGTTGTGGGAATGCCATCTAATGTGGGTGAAGCTGAGGATTTTTATCGGTTAGGAATTGCAGAAGCAAAGGCAGGACATTATAAGGATGCTGTTAAATATTATAACCAAGCTATTAGTATGAAATCTGATTTAGCTGCTGCTTATTTTGCTAGAAGTATGGCTTTTGCAGATTTGGGAAATCTTGATGCAGCTCTTGCAGATGCAGAAAAATCTCGTGAAATTTTTGTTTCTAAAGGTAGTAAAGAGGGTGAGGAATTATCACAATATTTGGTTGAAATTATTGACCTACGTTTGAATCCTCCAGAACCAGAAAAGCCTAATCAATTTGTACACGCTATTGGTTCTTTACTTCCTTCTTTATTAAGGTTGGCATTTTAATCAGTTATCAGTTATCAGTTATCAGTTATCAGTGCTTCTGGAAATAGTAAGGTTGATTTTTTTCATCTCCTGAAAATGATTATAAATAGGGTTTGCTGAAAAAGTATGTATGGGTGAGGGTAGGAGTCAGGAGACAGGAGACAGGAGACAGGAAGAGTAAGGAATGAGCGAGGAGGCAGAAGGAATAATTGAATTCGTGATTTTTCGGCTCTTGTCAACCCAAAATCCTAACTAGCATGAGCTTTAAGGAGCAAAAACCCTGTACTTTTTCAAGACCTAAAACAGCTAAAACCTTTAGGAATCAATACTTGGAAATTTAATCAGCAAACCCTAAATAATATAAAAAAAGAGGTTATAAACTTGAGGCTAATTTTGTCGTAACCACGGCCAAGGTAAGTTATCTTTTCCAATATATTTGCGAAAAAATAAAAGCTTGTAATCTACTAATTGAACCTTTTGGGAATCTGTATTATAAGACAGAACAAGGGGAGAAACTCCACTTATTGACTGTAGATTATCTATTCTTCTAAGATAATTGATCAATGGTGAGTTTACTTCTATATCTAGATGTTTGAGACGCTCTGCAATCATGTCTTTATGTATACCTAACCGTAGCTCTTCATCACTTGCTTTCATGCAAATATGTAGTAAACTCTCATAAATCGGTTGGGTTGCTTCATTATTAAAACCTCTACTAAATTTTTCACTAAATAAACGATACCTTGGAACTAGCTCTCTACATATTTGTCAACGACAATTTGCTAGAGAGTTAATGTTACTAATAGTACGGTTGCTTCTAGAATTATTATCTGTAATGCCTGATGCTAAACAAACTTTTCCTGCAATAAGCTGCAATAAACCGACATTTCCATTAGAATCATCTAGGATAGATTTTTTGATATTATCGCTAAAGGAAATTTGTAATTTTCTTTCTCCCATTTCAAGAACTTTTTCGAGTTCTTCGTTTTTCCATCGAACATCTATTTCTTCAATACGACGACTTAAATCTCTGTTGTAGTAAGATAAAATATTATCCTCTGACCAGACTCCCATAATAATAAAAGAAACAGAGCAATCCCTAAACACTTTCAAGTCAAATGATAATTTTTCCTTTACTTCTTTTGATAAGTAATGAAAGTCTTCAATTACTACTTTTTTGTTGGTTTTTTGGATTACTTCAGCAATGTAGTTTATGTTATCTAAACTAAAACCTTGAAATCCGTGTTTTTCTTGTCTGCCAATATTTAATACTCCTTTTAACTCAAGTCCTGGAACTGTACCTTTTGCATCTGCAGAACCAGAAATTTTATTTGTTATTTCAGTTGATACGTTAACTTTTGCATGCCTGATAATTTCAGAATATATATGACTAATATCTGTTCTGTTTGTACATTGAACTTTAATACATTTTCCATCTGGTAAATTTTTTCTTCTTAGCATTGTTTTACCCTGTTTTGAAGCACCATGAATAACTAGGTGGCTTCCAGAATCAAGCAAATATCTAAATTTTTGATCGAGATTATTTCTATTAACTTATGTATGTTTAGGAACATCTGGTGAAATTCCAAAAACCTGATTCAATTTCAGTTTGTGAAATGCCATATTGTATTCCTTTCCGAAGAATTATTTGAGTTTCTTAATTTCTCTAGGTTTAGTATTACTAAGGAAGCTAGCTATAATCAAGCTAGTTGACTGACACATCTAAAAATGATGCGTTATGACGGATTGTTCTAAGAGATGGTGAAAATTTCTGACTATTGCGTATAGAGCAATAATTAATTCATTTTCTGAAGCACTCCACCAGAGGGGATGGATTGTGAAAATTTCCGACTATTGCTCTATATGCCAGAGTCAATACATTTTCTGAAGCACCCCACCAGAGGAGATGGATAGTAAAATTTTTCTTCCCCATGCGTATAGAGCAATAATCAATTCATTTTCTGAAGCACTCCACCAGAGGGGATGGATTGTGAAAATTTCCGACTATTGCTCTATATGCCAGAGTCAATACATTTTCTGAAGCACCCCACCAGAGGGGATGGATTGTGAAATTTTCTGACTATTGCGGATAGAGCAATAATCAATTCATTTTCTGAAGCACTCTGTCAGAGGAGATGGGTTGTGAAAATTTCCGACTATTACTCTATACGCCAGAGTTAATACATTTCCTGAAGCACTCCGCCAGAGGAGATGGATTGTGAAAATTTCCGACTATTACTCTATACGCCAGAGTTAATACATTTCCTGAAGCACTCCGCCAGAGGAGATGGATTGTGAAAATTTCTGACTATTGCGTATTGAGCAATAATCAATTCATTTTCTGAAGCACTCTGCCAGAGGGGATGGGTTGTGAAAATTTCCGACTATTGCTCTATACGCCAGAGTTAATACATTTTCTGAAGCACTCTGCCAGAGGGGATGGGTAGTGACATTTTTCTTCCCCATGCGTATAGAGCAATAATCAATTCATTTTCTGAAGCACTCTGTCAGAGGAGATGGGTTGTGAAAATTTCCGACTATTACTCTATACGCCAGAGTTAATACATTTCCTGAAGCACTCCGCCAGAGGAGATGGA
>NZ_JAAHGT010000588.1 GCF_010672385.1 Okeania sp. SIO2F4 | reverse complement strand
AAGAAAGTAAGCGATCGCTAATTTTAAATTTCCTAATTAAAAAGGAAATTATGGGTAAATTTAATCTACCCTTTCTAATTGCCAGAGAAGTTAAACTAAGCAATTCTATCACCAGAAATGCTCGTCTTCAGAACCGGACGTGAGACTTTCACCTCATCCGGCTCCTCAGTGATTAGGCCCTAATTAAAAGAGTACCTCCACTGCTATTATTAGCAGTTTTTACATCATAGTAATGTCCATAAATTGCAGCCAGCACTTTGTTTTTTTACCTTTTGAGTTGAACATTAAGTGCCTTTTCTTTGCTCGAATAAATCCAGTCTGCGTGTCTCAATAATCTAAATTGACTGCTATTGTTGCCACTACAGGAAAATTCCCTCTTGTTTTCCCCTATAGTTTGCCAATACTTTTGGCAAATCCAACGATTATTTTTATTGGGGTGTCTTCTTTTTGCCCAACCCCAGAGTTTTTGGAATATTAAATTATCCAAATCCTGGAAGATTTTCTTATTCACCACTACTGAGTAATAGTTTACCCAACTTTTAATCAAAGGGTTAAGTTTTCTGATTAAGGCAACTTGTGACGCAGACTTATGTTGATCTATCACCTCAGCGATTTGACAATAATAACTCCTGATACTCTCTGCGCTTGGTTTAATATTGGTTTTAAAACCTAGCTTACTTTGGTTTTTACTCACTTCATATTGTTTGATATTGAATCCCAAGAAATCAAATCCAGGTTTTTCTTCACCACATATATACAGTGTGTGATAAATTCTGATTTGACTTGGTTTTAATGCCAAACATAACTCAGATAAAGATTCTGTAATTATATCTTGGCATTTTTGAACTACCTCAATATCTTCGTGAGCGATCGCCAAGTTACCTCCATAACGAATCAAACTTAAACCTTGAAATTTTTCATTAAGTATTTCAGGGTAATGTTTGATTTGTTTTTCTATACCATGGAAAGCTATATTTGTCAGTAGTGGAAAAATTACTTCCTCTGCTAGGAACAAGTTTTTTCTATCCATCAGACCATCCTTTAACCAAACTCGGATTTGTTTGCGTAAGGTGGGATAGATATCTAATGTGTTTAATAGTTGTTCATAGTCGAGAGAGTCAAAGCATTTAGTTATATCAGCTTTAAGTACATATTTAGGCTGAAGCTTGACACAATTAAAAATTGCTTCTATTGCATCCTGACATGATTTCCCTGGTCCAAACCCGTAACAATAAGGTTCAAACTTTGCTTCCCATTGGTTTTCTAGAGCTATCTTGACAAGTATTTGCAAGGCACGGTCTTGAACAGTGCTTCTTATAGGTTTAACTTTGCTATTTAGTTTTAATCTTTTAGCCAAGACAAAACATTTTTCTGGAGACAAAGATTTAATACCACCAACTCCTATTGTTTTATCGCCCTGGTTATTTTGAATAACCCCACGCACCGCCAATAACCTGCCATACCAGGATTTCATCAAGGTTTTTTGGAGCTTACGAACTGCAATAACATCACCACGTTGAGAGGCTCTGTAGATTCTTTTCTGTAACTTGAAGACCCGACGCTCAACTTTTGACCAGTTAATTTCGCGCCACTCCTTCCATTCCCCCGTAGTCTTTAAACTCGTATTAGACATCTATATTACTTACTCAAACTCTACATTCCAAATCACCGTGTGTCCGTCTGCATATCCCATTACATTAACTAAGGGCTTTTGCTTCTGACACAATCCCTCCCAATCAAACATACGGTTAGCACCTACTCGATCAGTTATCAGTTATCAGTTATCAGTTATCAGTTATCAGGTATTGCACTGAAACAAAGAGTTGTCGCACTTGCAAAAGCTTAGGCATCTCTCAAATATAGTCACAGCAAGGATTTAACTTCTGACTCCTGACTCCTGACTCCTTCTAATAATAATTCAAGAGTTTTTCATGGGTTACTTCGTTCCAAATGACCTTATCTATATACCTTTAGGATGATGCTTTGCGCCGGGTTTACGGGAAGTGCTTGTTAGTCGAACCAAATCTCGCTAACTCCCTATCCTTTGCCTTTTGGCTCCAGTGTTACAGCTTATTTCACTGGCTGAATGTGACGACGCTTCACTCACATCTTCGCACTATAGCTATCCAATGGGTATTTTGCTCAATGGGAACCAACTTAAGCTGCTAGTTTTACCACCTTTTCACCCCGCTTTACGGATTGATGGCTAGTCGCTACCGTAGGGGTGATGCTGTCAACCCTGCACCTGGGCGGGAGGAATCTCACCTCCAAGGTCATTTAGTTATAAGGCTAATGGCCTTACTCTGCTCACATCTTGGCACTATGACCTTAACTTTTAGCAGAAACGAATCGCACTTTGGTTCCCTTCACGACGGACTCTAGATACAACCCAGTTGCGCCATACCCAATGATCTCCACGGCTAGTAACTGCACTAGCGTTGATATCCATTAAGTCTGCCAGCTCTGAGCTAGTGATTAGATAGCCTTTACTGGCCACTTCATCAGCTATGTGTAAGGTTTCAATTAGGTTACGCAGTTGCCCAACTCTCTGCTCCCTGGGCATATTTTCCAGTAATTCGTTGTTTGTGTCATTCATAGTAATTTTCAGATTATGTTTCAGATACTACGGCTTATGATTCTATCGTTTTATCACCAATCTTGCTTAATTACTTTTGTATATTATGGGCTAACTCTGGTTGAGAATTGCCGTTAGAGGTGAAAGATTGTTTTATTCTCATACATTTTTTTAAGCTTAAGACTGGTTTGGATAGAGTATAAAATTATGTCTATAAATGCAAGATGATTGTTCCTTCAAATTTATAAATATGGAGGTGAGTGGTATGGATTTTTATTTCTATATATCCCAGAATTTTATTTTGTTGTAAGTATGTCCACATTTTTCAACTACCACAGACTATATCGAAGATTAATGTGGGCTTAATTTTGCCGTCCACCGTAATTCTACAAACCTGGAAAGACCTACAACTTTGGTTTTATTTGCGCATATTTTCTACAGGTCTTGAGAGTAAAAGGATATTTGGGGTTTATTTCTTGGTTTTGCTAACCACAGTTAAAATGCTTGATTTGGATGGGGACTGCACTCAACAATTTTATTCAAAAAAGTATGGTTATACTGAAATCGTCTGGAAAACTATTAATTTATATATTTTTGGGCTGCCGCCCTACCTACTACCTAGTAATAAATTTAATATAAAAATATTTTATAAAATTGATATGACTTTGAACGATGGAGAGTAAAAACTAAGTAGGTAGCTATAATTAAATCATAACTTACGCAAAGACACTATATATAGTAGATATTGTGAATTAAAACCATAACGTTCTAGTATATGTAGCGTTTAGAACTAAAGCTTTGATTAGTATAAAATCAGGTAGTATCAGTATGAAATCGGCTTTGTATTAAATTTTTCACTATACTAATATCTATATTTCCATCAACCTGATTTATTATAACATTTCAATACTACCGGACTTTATATAAGTTCTATACAAAAAATTTTAGGAGCGGGTTTAACGGAAAGCTTTGACGTAAGCACGATCTAGTTTTCACTCACTCGCCCTTTAATACCTATCCCTTACCCATAAGTCTTAGAAGTATTGTAGTGGTCTGTCAAGATTGATGTGAGGGATAAGCTATTAAATTTTCTCCCTTGTTTACCGAAACAATTAAACAATTAAACAATTAAATAATTAGATAATTCACCCTTTAAAGCCTCTCCAATAAAGGGGAAAAAGCGGTCGAGGGATGGCGAGGTCTCCGTTCCCTCCGGGACGCTACGCGAACGCTGGCCTCCAATCGACCAAGAGAGCGGTCGGCAAGCGGAGCATGACCTTAGGATGGGATGGCGAGGTTTCCGTTCCCTCCGGGACGCTACGCGAACTTCGAAGCTTTGCGAAGCGCAAACGCTGGCCTCCAATCTCCCCTCGAGAAATAAATTTTTTCCCTACCGCGTCAATCCTCTCCCTAAAAGGGAGAGATAATTATCCATTATCCATTATCCATTATCCATTAATGAATTTCCTCCCTTGTCTTCCTTGGCTTGTCTGAACCCATCATTTGAAAATTGACAAACCAGTAGGGTGGGGAGTGTGGTCTTACTACAAGGGTATGTTTTTTACCTTTGATGTAAAAGAAGTGTGGGGAGTGTGGGTAGATTTTTTGGGTAGCTAACCAGAGAAATCAAATGGCACTCATTGCATTATTCACTTTTAGCCACCTCTGTCCTATATTTGAGAAATGGCTGGTTTCTCGTCATTTCTCTACCAGACCCCTCTCCCTTGTCTCCCCTATCCTGTAAGGAATTCAACAGATGTGGGTAAAGCATAGCTCTAATACCAGGTGTAATAAATGTTTGCTACGAATCTCTGTCGCCTTTTGCTTTCTGAAACTGGTGTCTATAACTAGAGTTTTGTAACATTTTTTTTCAAAATGATATTATATTATATTTATCTATAATCACCTACTTATCTGCTAAGTATCTGAAAAAAATTAATACAGAGATTTGCTTTAGAGAAATTTTTACATGGATAGATTTACTCAAGACAGGCAAGAAAAAAAAATGAATATAGCCGATAACTGAATGTACAAATAATTTTGTCCACCTACTTATTTAAACAGTTAGAAGTTTAATATTTTACTAATGATTTAGAATTCCTATATGAGCTAAGATAATAAAAATCTAGTCAAATAGCAGAAACTTTGTAGAATTTTTGCCAACAATAATTTCTGCCCCGTATTTTACTGATAAATTAGGGAAACTGTGGTGAAATTCCGAGGCTGTGCGGCAACTGTAAATCGATAAAAATAGCAAACTAGAAAAAATTAATAACTGCTTGCTAATCAAAAGAATCGATGAGCCAGAACACCTAATTGTCAGTTGTAAACCCTAATTTCCTGCCTGACACGGGAAAAGTATAATTAATGAAATACTTCAATCAAAACCCAAAAATTAAAACACAAGAAATCCTAAATTCAACTATAGAAAAAAGCAATTCATCTACAGAAGAGAACTTACAGCCATTACCCCTACAAAGACCTTTATTGTTGATAGGTCATGGTACAAGAGATGCTGAAGGAAAACAAACTTTCTTAGACTTTGTTGCAGCTTATCAAAATTTAGATAAATCTCGACCTGTAATACCTTGTTTTTTGGAATTAACAGGACCCACTATTCAAGAAGGAGTAGATAAATGTGTGGAACAAGGTTATACAGAATTATCTGCTTTACCAATTTTGTTATTTGCAGCCCGCCACAATAAATTTGATATTACTAATGAATTAGACCGAGCAAGGCAACGACATCCTCAAGTAAAATTCTATTATGGGCGACATTTTGGTATTACTCCAAAAATTATAGAATTATGGCGTTCTCGTCTCAAAGAATTAGACAAAACTAATTTTAACTGTTCTGAAACTGTTTTATTATTTGTTGGGCGAGGTTCGAGCGACCCTGATGCGAATGGAGATGTTTATAAATTAGCTCGAATGTTATGGGAAGGTAGTAATTATTTAACAGTTGAAACCTGTTTTATTGGCATTACTCATCCACGTTTAGAGGAAGGTTTTCGGCGAGCAAGGTTATATCAACCGCAGCGAATTATTGTTTTACCATATTTTTTATTTACTGGAGTTTTGGTCAATAAAATATTTGATATTACTGCCCAACAACAAGAACAATATCCAGATATTTCTATGACTTGTTTGCCAGAAATGGGAGTGCATCCAACATTATTGGAATTATTGCGAGAAAGGGAAATAGAGACACAGTTAGGAGAAGTAAAAATGAACTGTGAAATGTGTAAGTTTCGGTTAGCTGCTGTTAGTAATAAGGAATATTCTCACAGTCATCACGACCATTCTCACTCACATCATCATCATAGTCACGACCATAATCATTCTGTAGTTGACCCATACGCTGAACCAGAAGAATATCATCAACGTATTTGGCAAGTTCCTTGAAGAAGGGAGTAGGAAGTGAGTAACTTTTATAGAAAAGTTTGGGTATTTTTTTGAATCAGAAATCAAAGTATAGATTTGATGAAAATTATCAGAATCAGATAAGAAAATAAACTTAAACA
>NZ_JAAHGT010000587.1 GCF_010672385.1 Okeania sp. SIO2F4 | reverse complement strand
AATTAATAATTAATAATTAAATAATTCGCGCCTTGAAGCCTCCCCTTGGATAGGGGAAAACAAAGACAATATTCCTTATATTCAATCCTCTCGGTTTTAACCTTCTTGTAATTATCAATTATCAATTATCCATTATCCATTAATGAAAATGCAGGACTACCGATAAAATATTACAACATAAGCACGTATTGCTATAGTATAGTTTGTGTAAAGTCAAGGGTAAATATCTGGAAGAAATTTATGTAACTGTCTTAACAGTAATATTTTTGGAATTAGCTGGTTACTATAGAAAAATTAATAGATGAAATTGAAAAATTGCCAATTTCTCTGCCTGTGAAAATACAGCTAAAATGGTCAATTATCCATCGTCCTATTCACAAAGGAATTAATTTTAGAAAAATCATGCGCCCTGTTTTTATCCTCATCACAATTTTCACTGCTATATTTTCCCTAGTAAGTTATCTAGGACAATTTCACCAAATATTTGAACTAACTTCTCATTTCAAATTGCAATATTTGATAATTGCTTGCTGCACCTTATTTTTCTGGATAATAACTCGCAAAAAACTCTGGGCTTTGCTGAGTTTAGGCTGCATTTTGCTCAACTTATTGGTGATAGTTCCTTGGTATTTACCATCATCACAAATAATTGTTGGAGACGAGGTAAATAAAATTAGAATTTTACAGTTAAATTTGTTTAACAGAAATAAGCAATATGATAGAGCGATCGCTTTAGTTAAAAAAGAAAATCCTGATATAGCAGTTTTCCAAGAAGTTAGTGAAAAATGGGCGGAAGAATTAAAGATTTTACGCCAGAGTTATCCTTATGTTTTTTATAACCAAGATAACCGCATATTTGGCAAAGGCATATTTGGCAAATCAATTTACAGTAAAATTCCCCTAGAAAACCAAAATATAAAAATTATATCTAAGTCTTATAAAAGAACAGCTCTAGTTACTCAGTTAAAAGTTCCTGGAAAAGCTATTTTCTTAATCGTAACTCATCTGGCAATTCCTATTACAAAAGTTAGTTTTCAGGAGCGAAATCAAGAATTTGCAGTCTTAGCAGATTATGTCTCAAAACTTCAATCTCCGGTAATAGTAGTTGGGGATTTTAATACCAGTTTATGGTCGCCTTATTATCAACAGTTTGTTGAGAAAACAGGATTAAGAAATGGGCGACATGGGTTTGGTATTCAACCGTCTTGGCCAACATTTTTGCCACTATTTTATATGCCTATTGACCATTGTTTACTAAGTTCTGAATTTCAAGTTTTAAATAGTCGTATTGGTAAAAATGTAGGTTCCGATCATTTACCATTAATTACAGATGTGGCTATTTCTCAAAAAGCTGAATCTAGTTAAATATTTATAGGTAAATTTATGCTCATAAATTACCAAAAAATGTCATTCCTGTTATCAGTTAACAGCAGTTGAAATTTGAAACAAGATTAAAATTCATGGATGAAGTAATCAAGAAAATTATTACTTTAGCAATACCAGGGTCATATCTCTGGATGATTAAAAATGCTACAGGGAAAGCAGGATAAAGTGGTATTTTGACGGCTTTTCTCAAGCTAAATTTATTTTTTGGCAACTATGTAACTGTCTTAATAGTAATATTTTTGGGATTAGCTGCTTACTATTTGAGTGAAGTATTTATTGATGGTTTACTTCTACAATATTATCAAAAACGACTCCAGTTAGACTCAGCAGAAAAGTTAATAGATGAAATTGATAAATTGCCAATTTCTCTACCTTTAAAAATACAGCTAAAATGGTCAATTCTCCATCATCCTATTCACAAGGGAATTAAAGCGAATTAATTTTAGAAAAATCATGCGTCTTGTTTTTATCCTCATCACAATTTTCACTGCTCTATTTTCCCTCATAAGTTATCTAGGACAATTTCACCAAATATTTGAACTAACTTCTCATTTCAAATTGCAATATTTGATAATTAGTTTCTGCACCTTATTTTTCTGGATAATAATTCGCAAAAAATTCTGGATTTTAGTGAATTTAGGTTGCATTTTGCTCAACTTATTAGTGATAATTCCTTGGTATTTACCATCATCACAAATAATTGCTGGAGACGAGGTAAATAAAATTAGAATTTTACAGTTAAATGTGTTTACCAATAATCAGCAATATAATCGAGCGATCGCTTTGGTTAAAAAAGAAAATCCTGATCTTGCAGTTTTCCAAGAAGTTAGTGAAAAATGGGCAGAAGAATTAAAGGTTTTACGTCAGAATTATCCCTATGTTTTCCACTTTCAAGATAACCGCATATTTGGCAAATCAATTTACAGTAAAATTCCCCTAGAAAACCAAGATATAAAAATTATATCCAAGCGTTATAAAAGAACATCTTTAGTTACCGAATTAAAAGTTTCTGAAAAACCTATTTCCTTAATCGTAACTCATCTAGCAGTTCCTATTACAAGAATCAGTTTTAAAGTAAGAAATCAAGAATTAAAAGTATTAGCAGATTATGTATCAAAACTTCAATCTCCGGTAATAGTAGTTGGGGATTTTAATACCAGTATATGGTCGCCTTATTATCAGAAATTTGTGCAGAAAACAGGATTAAGAAATGGGCGACGCGGATTTGGTATTCAACCGTCTTGGCCTACGAATTTGCCACTACTTTATATTCCTATTGACCATTGTTTAGTAAGTCCTGAAATTCAAGTTTTAAATAGTCGTATTGGTAAAGATGTAGGTTCGGATCATTTACCAGTAATTACAGATGTGGCTATTTCTAAAAAAGCTGAACCTAGTTAAATTTCTGAAATTAAACACTTAGTATGATGAGGTAAAATCACAATTTAATATTAAATCCGCTGGCAATGGAAGTGTTATAAGAAACCGGGTTTATGAAAAACAAATGTTAGTATAGTAGAGTATCTAGTACAAACCCGGTTTCTATACTTTATTTATAACGATACTACTGGATTTAATATAACTTTTTAATGATTCAATTTTCTGGCGATCGCGAACTAGCAGGAATCACTAAAACTGGGCAAAGAGCATCTTTTAAAATACCCTCACTGACACTACCCATAAAAAACTTCTCAATACCACTGCGCCCATGAGACCCCACTATAATTAAATCAGCAGCTAATTTTTTGGCCTCTGCTAATATGGTCTCTACTGTCGAACCCTGAGTTAACAGAGCAACTGTATCAAGACCTTTTTGGCGTAATTCTTCTGCTAAATCTTGAATTTGCTTATGTTCTTTACGAAACTCTTCTGCCCAATGATCTCGCTTAGGCTGAGGTCCAGTTTTAAAGCCAACAAAATCTGGTTCAGGTTCGGCAATATGGATTAACCATAGTTTGCTTTGAAAAGCCTGGGCTAAGGTTTCAGCTTGAGTCATAATTTCAGGAGTTATTTGAGAAAAGTCAATCGCAACAACTATATTTTTCATTAGTAATTAAGGTTGGTAATTAGAAATAGTTTGAGATCTAATCCGGACTTAGACACAAACCGAGTTTATGAACGAAAATTGACAATATCAAGCATTGAATTATGGTCATAAACCCGGTTTTTTGGTTGGGGTGCATAATTCCCGATCTACTTATATCATGTTTGTCTAGTTAGCGATCAAAAAAACTCTTATCCTGGGCAAGTCTTCCCTAAAATAAAAAACTTATCTACCTCATGCAGGAGAGAAAAGGTATAGATCTGCTTTGTAAGCAACTCGATCATAATTGAGCGAAGAAATAAGGTCAATAGCCTCCCCTTTCAAGGGGATAAAAAGCGGTCCTTGGATGGCGAGGTCTCCCGAAGAAAGCAGAGGAGCTGCCTCTTGCAGAGGAGCTGCCTCTTGCTACGGTAGCTCTCGCTAACGCCATCTCTAATCGACCAAGAGAAGAAAATTTCCCATTTCAAACCTCCCTATTACTGGAGGTAGTGCTGATAACTGATAACTGATAACTGATAACTGAAATAACATCCTTTCTGATCTGTTAGCGTTTCGCTTTTCGGCTGTCGCCGACATGAAACGCTTTGCGACATGAAACGCGACATGAAAAGTTCAATTCCTATGTTAGGGTAACTCCTCCGCAGGATACAACAAGCAGGCGGAGATATTCCTACTTAGCATGAACTGCTTCGGTGGGTTGAGATTTCATTGACTACTACTGCCTTGATAGAACTGCTATATTGGTAATTTTACTTTATTTCATATTAGATATTAATCCCAAAATTATAACTTTTATGCAAATCAATCAACATTTCAGTAAATTTATAATATGTGCTGTTGCCCAATTTTTATTATTAATTTCTTCCCTCAATATTTTAGCCTCTATTACCCCTGGAGCAACAGATAATAATTCTATATTATTAGCAGAATTAGGGCGAGCTGATTGGCGGATATGTTCACAACAAAATCCGTCTTTAGTTGAATCTTTTTATATAGAAACAGCTAATTTTTTTTGCCAATATTTGCCAACAACCGAATGGTAAATTAACTTATATTGGTGGTCATAAAGCTAATCATAAAAATATTATTAAGATAACTGCAATGGGGGAAGAAGGAACCGGATATGTTGCCGAAGATGGAGATATTACATATATTGTAACAGGTGCTACTTTTAGTATTGTAAAAAATGCTAAGACTATCAGTGAAGAACAAGTGATATATGTATGTAGTCAATTTTCTGAAAAAATATGTCAACAGAGGTAGTAGAACGATTAATTTTTCTTTAAATAAAGTTTAAAAAAACAGATACTTTTTAGGTATATTCTACTATGAGTACAACCATAAGATAAATTAATCTGTCTGATGACAGATTTTGGCAGACATTAGTAGAAAGCCTTTGCCAGATAAGCCTTTTATCCAATTATATAGATTTAATAAAATATTTATTTTTTGGCTCCTATCGTGTATCATGGAACGAACTAATTTATTCATTTACCAGAGGACTAAACTGTGAATTTTGTCAAGACTAATCAACACTTCTTAAAATTAGCACTATTTGCGATGATGGCATTTCTTTTATCTACATTTTCATCTAAAGTTCTAGCATCTAGTAACAATCTAGAGGCAGAGCAAAACACAATATTATTAGCTGAATCGCCCCGCAATAATCAGCGTATTTGTTCCCAACGTGGAGCCAATTGGTCTGAGGTAAATTATTTTGAATCAAAGAACTATTTTGCCAATATTTGTCGTCTACCAAACGGAAAATTAATGTTAGTTGCTGGCAGAAAATCTAATCCGAATCAAGTTTTACAGTTACCTGTAGAATTTAACCAAGGATATTTGGCGATTGATGGTAATAAAACTTTTATGGTAAGTGATGGTTCTATGAGTATGGCAATCAATGGTCTAGTTGTTCAGGAAGAACAAATTATCTATCAAGGAAAATAAAATTAGGCAGTATTGATTGACAATTTTAGTGAAAATAAAAAATAAATTTAGAGAGTTTTCGAGTATTTATATCCTTTAATTGTGTGTATCACAATTCAATTTAATTAAATTTTTTGAGTAGAAAAATATTGAAAGTACGGGTATTTTCCCAGGCTCAGATTTGAGATAATTTAAGTTCTGTGGCTGGAGAATTTTGTCGATCAGATTAACGAAGTCAGAAGTCAGAAGTCAGAAGTCAGAAGTTATTTTTGTAATGAGGATTTTGAGCAACCCTTCAAAAACATTTCCCCTTAAAAGGCGGGGTTTTAGACCCAATTATTTTAATAATTTCATCAGAAAAAACTCTAATTATACAGTAGTAGCGTGTCTAGTTTGAAAATGTGGGTAAGTTTCAGCCTAATGAAGACCTCTCCCCCAACCCCTCTGCTACAAGGATAGGGGAGAAATTATCCTAAGTCTAGCAGGGAAGGGGGTCGGGGGGTTAGGTTTTACCCACAATTTTAGCCTGGACACGCTAGTAGGGTGGGTTAAGCGGCAATACTTATGAATCGTGAACCAAACTCTTAACTGTCTGCCGTAACCCACTAAAAATACTGAATATTAAGCACTCTAGCGACCTTGGAATGAGAATTAAATAAAGTCCAGAATTTTGTTGAAAGAACTCATATAAAATCCAGTTGAACAGTCGTCCGCAGCGACGAAGCGGAAGCAATCTCAGGGGTGTGCGG
>NZ_JAAHGT010000586.1 GCF_010672385.1 Okeania sp. SIO2F4 | reverse complement strand
ATAAGATACATTTTTTTCTTCTTCTGTGTTCCCTGTTCCCAGTTAAGTGTTCCCTAAAAGTATCCAATATCTCATAACTCAAATCATATTGCTGTAGAACTATTAGACCTAATCAGGTACAAAGTTTTAGGACTCTAGGGAATAGAGAACAGTGATGAAAATTAGTCCACACTATATTAACTTGCAATATGGTGTAGAATAAATTTGCCAGTTGTCAAATACAAAGGGGCTACCCTGCATGAACCGAGAAGCATTAGTAGTGGGTATCAATCACTATCCTTCACTCAGAGATGGCTCTGGCCACCCCCAATACCTAATTAAACCAGCAGCAGATGCAGAAGCGATCGCTCAACTATTAGAGACTTCTGGAAATTTTCATGTACAGCGCTTTCCAGAAGTTAAAATAGAGGGTTATGGGCAAGTAGATCCTCATCCCAAGACTAAAAACAGTTCAATAAATCCTTTAAAAGAAGCTATTTCTAAATTATTTAATCCCCAAAATAATATCCCTGAAACGGCTTTATTATTTTTTGTAGGAAATAGTGTATTAGATGAAGAAGGGGGAGTACAAGAAGGATTTTTAGCTACTAGTGATACTAACCCTGAAAAAGGAAAATGGGGCATTTCCCTACATTGGTTAAGTCAACTATTACAAAAATCTCCGGTTAAACAACAAATAGTATGGTTAGATTGTTACCATCAAGAAAAACAGATTAACTTCTTACAAACAGCTCTGGGTAATCTAGAATCAACCGATAATGATAGGTGTTTTATTTTTGTTTCTCAAACAGCAGAAGTAACTACAACACAAATAAATTCAGAACATAGTTTTTTGACAAATTGTTTATTAGAAGCATTAGAACCAGAAAATAATCCCAATGGTTGGGTAACAAATTATAGTTTAATAGACTATCTCAATAAAAAGCTAAATCTTTCAATTCAGACCCCAGTATTTCATAATTCTGGGAACGAAATTATTTTTACAGGGGAAAAAGAAAATACAGAAAATACCGATTTAACAGCCGGAGTTTGTCCTTATAAAGGATTAGCTGCATTTGAGTTTAACGATAAAGATTACAAATATTTTTATGGTAGAAAAACTTTAGTAAATTTACTTTTAGAAAAGGTTCGCTCTCGGAATTTCTTAGCAGTAGTAGGAGCAAGTGGAATTGGTAAATCAAGTGTTGTTAAAGCCGGATTATTATATCAACTTAAATTGGGGCAAAGATTGTCAGGCAGTAATACTTGGCCGATATTAATTATTAGACCAGGAGAACATCCTTTAAAAAATTTAGCCGCAGTATTTGTAGATTATCAACTACAGACTTTACTAACACCTGCAACAGAATATCACCAACTTCTCAACAGCAAGAACAAGAAATAAAGCGATCGCCAAATTCATCAATTCCCCATCCACCTCCACCACCTACACAAAAAACAAAACGAACCGGTAGAAAATCATCTGCAACACCACCGCTGACAACCAAAAATTCTGTTAGTGACAACCTAGAGGAAGGGATAGAAAATACTAACATTGAGCGCATAATTCATTCCCCTATAGAAATTGAAGAACTAATTAATCAAGGTGCTAGTGGGTTTAGACAAGTGCTGCAAAATACTCAAGCATCTCGAATAATTATGGTAATAGATCAGTTTGAGGAAGTTTTTACCCTGTGTTCAGACAAAATAGAAAGAGAGCAATTTTTTGAATGTTTGATGGGAGGAATAGATAGAAGTTACCAAGCTAACTCTAACGCTACTGGGTTGCTATTAATTATCACTATGGGAGCAGAATTTTTAGGTAAATGTTTTGAACAAGAATATTCCGGGTTAGCTAGGCAAATTCAATCCCATTTAGTCACAGTAACGCCCATGACTACACTGGAATTGGAACAAGCGATCGCCGAACCAGCAAAACAAGTAGGTATAGAAATACAGCCAGAATTAGTCGAACAAATGATTATTGATACAGAAAATTACGGTAGTTTACCACTCTTACAATATACTCTAACAGAACTATGGCAACAGCGCCGAGCAGATCAGTTTAGTCTGACTCAATATATTAATTTAGGTGGAGTCAAAGGTTGTCTAGAAAAACAAGCTTATGCAATTTATCACTCCTTTAATGCTAGAGAGCGTCAGGTAGCAAAGCAGATATTTCTCAAACTTGTGCAAATTAATGAAGATACAGTAGCAAGTTGTAAACAAGTCTTGAAAACAGATTTAATTACTCCTCAACAATCATTAGCAGTTGTCAGTAAGGTACTGAAAAAATTAGTAAAAGCCAGATTAATATTAACTACTAAATTCACAAATTATCAAAATAGTAATCAAACAGTAACAATAGTAGAATTAGCTCATAATACAATTATTAATAATTGGTCTCAGTTAAATTTTTGGGTAGAGTCAAATAGGGAAGCAATTAAACAAAAACCAGGTATGGAAGCGGATGCTCAACGGTGGCTGAAAAAAGATAAATCAGATAAATACTTGCTAAGTGGGCGCAAGTTAAGTTTAGCTGAAAATTTATTAGATAGCGATACTGAGAGTGCTTTTGTGTCTGTAGTAGCGAAAGAATTTCTAGAAAAAAGTATTAACCGCAAACGTTTTCAGACCAAATTTCGCATCAGGAGTATAGTAGGATTAATCATAGTCTTAGGGTGTTTAAGTGGGTTTTCCTTAATTAATTGGCGAGTGGCGGAAAAAGATAAATTAAATGCCCAACTTAATGCGTTGAGTTTGTCAGCAGAAAATCAGTTTACTGCTAACCAACGTTTTGATGCTTTACTTACCGCTATTAAAGCTGGCAAACAATTACATGATGCTTCTGAAGTAGCAGCAGATGTGAGAATGGGAGTTTTGATATCTCTGCAAAAAACTGTTTATGGTGTGAGTAAACGCAGAACCATAGTAGAACATACACAACCTGTTAATAGCATCAGTTTGAGCAAAGATGGAGAAATTATTGCTTCTGCTAGTGATGATAGTACAATCAAACTATGGACTAGCTATGGTGAAGAAATTGCCACCTTGAGCGGACATCAGGGGGCAGTTTACAGTGTAAGTATGAGTAATAATGGTAAAGTATTAGCTTCTGGTAGTCAAGATGGTACCGTAAAACTCTGGAGTCGGGATGGTAAAATCTTAAACACAATGAAAGCACATCAGGGAGCAGTTAATAGTGTCACTTTTAGTGGGGATGGCAAGACTATTGCTTCTGGTAGCGTAGATGGCACCATCAAATTGTGGAATCTTCAGGGAAAGCAACTTACTGCTATTAAAGCTAATCAGGATAAAATTTATAGCGTTAGTTATGGAAAAGTATTAGCATCTGCGGGTGAAGACAAAACCATTAAGTTATGGAATGCTAAAGGAAAACAATTAGCTACTCTCAAAGGTCACAAAGAAAAAGTTTTGAGCGTTAGTGTGAGTCCTGATGGTAAAACTATTGCCACTGCTAGTTGGGATAATACCGTTAAAGTCTGGGGTATGGATGGCAAAGAAATAGGTACTTTGAGGGGGCATAAAAGTCCAGTTGTTAGCGTTAACTTTAGTGTCGATGGCAAGACTATTGCTTCGGGAAGTTCTGATGGAGAGATTAAACTTTGGGCTCGTTACGGTCGAGAAATAGCAACTCTCAAAGGTCATGGTACTTGGGTTAGTAGTCTCAGTTTTAGTAATGATGGGTTGACCCTCGCTTCTGCTAGTGCAGACAATACTATTAAACTTTGGAGTTTGCAAGAACAAAAAATGCCTGCTCTTAGAGGACATACCAGTTATATTACAGCTATTAGTTTGAGCAAAGATGCTATCGCCACTGGGGGTTATGATAATACCGTGAAAATTTGGAGTCGGGAAGGGGAGGAGTTGGCAACTCTCAAAGGACATCAGCGCGGTATTTATAGTTTGAGTTTTAGTCCTGATGGTGAAACTGTAGCTTCTGCTAGTGCTGATGGAACTGGTATTGTTTGGAATTTGGCTGGTTTAGGAAATGCGACTCTGACCGGACATCAGGATCAGATTTATAGTATTAGTTATAGTCCTGATGGTAAGATGTTGGCGACTGCGAGCTTGGATAAGACAATTAAATTGTGGAATACTCGCGGTCAACAACTGCTGACTATTCCCGGGGGTATTGATGACCTCAGAACTGTAACTTTTCGTCCTGATGGAAAAGCGATCGCTGCTGCTGGTTTTGGTGGTAATAGTCAGGTTGTGCTAAAAATATGGAACCTCAAGGGTGAGGAACTAGGAAAGGTTGAAGGGTTGTGTAGTGTTATGAGGAAGATTAGTTTTAGTGCAAATGGGAAGATTATTGCTGCAACTTGTTCTGATAATACAGTGAAATTAATAACTCCTAAAGGTCAAGTGGTGGGAATTCTCAGAGGTCACCAGGGAGCGGTGAATAGTCTGAGTTTTACTCCTGACGGCAAAATAATTGCGACTGGTAGCGATGACGGTACGGTGAAAATTTGGAATCTTGATGGGAAAGAGTTGGTGAGTTTAGATGGTATTCGGGAAGGGGTGATGGATGTTAGCTTTAGTCCTGATGGTAAAATGCTGGGTGCTGTTGGTAGGGATAAGGTGGGGATGTTGTGGAATTTTGATTTAGAGAATTTGTTGGGGCGGGGTTGTGATGTTGTTCACGATTATTTGCAGAGTAGTTCTGATGTCAAAGACAGCGATCGGCGTCTTTGTGAAGGGTTCTAAAATCAGGACTCAGGATCATCACAAAGATTTAGGTGAAAGATTTGGTATAATAGACATAGGCGTGAAAAAGATATAGATTTTTGGCGGCTAGTAGGGAATACTTAACACTTAACAGGGAATATATTTTCACGAAAAAGATACGAAAAATGATTTCGCAGAATTAATTTTACAACTCTAGCTTGTCTTAAATAAAGAGCAAGTTTATTTTCTGGAGAGGTCTAATTAGGTCACTCGGACATTTTTTTTATACCTAATTCATATGAATTCTAGCTTCTGACTTGCGTCTAGCTCTATAAAGAGGAAATTAGAGCGGATATTCCATAACATAATTTTTTATATTTCATACAAAAAGCAAGATTAAAATCCGGAAATAAGTAGGAAAATGTGTAGCAAACATAAGGAAATACTCGAATTAACTAAAAAGGAAGTACTGGGGGGCAGCAGGAACTTCTGTTATTATTAGAGTTGTTGGGAATTAAGCTAAAAAAGTACCTAAAAACTTTATTAGTTAAAGGGTAGAGTCTTTTGGAAGCTTAAATAGCTCAAAGGTTTAATATAATAGACATCTCCAAAAATGAAAAATAAAATCTATTCTTATCCATAAATTATCAATTACTCCCCCTTCCAGTTAAGTTTTACCTCTTTTCTGGAGATGTCTAATAAGTTTTTGAGCAGTTTTACTTTCTATTTGCTAACAACAATATTATAGTGATGCTCAAAACCTGAGATAAAATAGTGCTAAGGCTCAAAACTTGGACGAAAGTCCCAATTAATTAACTGCTAGAGAGTGTAAATTTTAATACACACTAGCAATGTTGAATTATCCTTACGGGAAAAATTTTAACACTCAAACCAAACAAATTTAAAATTAATTGACGGCAAGTAAATGTTAAAGCAAAATATAACAAAAGTTTCTATACTAATAGGCGCTTCTATTGGCGCTCTGTTACTAGGAGTTTTTCTACCACAACTCACCAGCACTAACACTAACAAAATTTCCCAAAACGCCATCCAAAAACTCAACCCAGAGTTAGATGTAACAACTTTTGTGTCACTACCACCAGATCAACGCCGGAGTAAATTGGAGACTGCGATAAAAACCGGAAAATCTGTCAATACCAGTCGCGCTCGTTATATTCTAGCTAATGATTTAATTCAACAGGGAGAGGCGGAGTTGGCCATCGCCCAACTTAAAGATTTAGAACAAGAATATACAGCTCTAGCACCATATATTCTGGTTAAACGGGCACAAGTTTACGAACAAATAGGAGAGACAGACAAAGCACAAAAAGCTTGGGAAGAAGTATTAAAAACCTATCCAGAAGAACATGTGGTGGCAGAAGCTTTGTATGTGCTAGGAAAACAAAAGCCGGAATACTGGGATGAGGCGATCGCTAAATTTCCTGGTTATCCA
>NZ_JAAHGT010000585.1 GCF_010672385.1 Okeania sp. SIO2F4 | reverse complement strand
TCAGCTGTCGGCAAGTGGAGCATTCCGAAGGATGGGATGCCGAGGTCTCCGTTCCCTCCGGGACGCTACGCGAACGCTTGCCTCCAATCGACCAAGACAGCGGTCGGCAAGCGGAGCAGTCCGTTAGGATGGGATGGCGAGGTCTCCGTTCCCTCCGGGACGCTACGCGAACTTCGAAGCTTTGCGAAGCGCAAACGCTTGCCTCAAATCTCCCAAGAGAGAAGAAATAATATTTCCTTATATTCAATTCCCGTAGGGTTTTAACCTTCTTGTAATTATCAAGTTCGCCATTATCAATTAATGAAATACTTATATCATTAATTGATAATCAGTTATAAATAAAATATTCTTGTAAGGAGATTCCATAAAAATTTCCTACTCTCTCTCATTTTCTATGTTTCCTATTATTCTTTATCAGTCAACAGTTCATATTTTAATATTTTTAAATTATACTTTAATATCCCTACTATATTTTTTAAAATTAGTAGTGTAAATTTTACTGGCGCAAAGTTTTTTTACGCAATGCTCCGGATTCATGTCAGCGACAGACTAAACACTTTTGATGTTGCGGAGCAAAACGGCTGTTTATAGCATTTCTCTCTTGTTTTATGTTCCCTTTTCATCCTTGAATTTTCTACCTCACTCAGAGCTGGGAATTGCTATATATAATTAGAGTTTTGATAAGTTTAGCCACAGTAACAAAACCTTTAGGCTAAAATTTCTTAACCCTAATCAAAATTTTAAATATATCTGATGAATTTTTTAGCTATCAAGTAATACTTTAATAAAACTGTTTTTTACGCCGTGCTGCTACTGCCTTTCTCTTACGTTTTTCTTGAGGGGTTTCAAAGTATCGACGCTTTTTCACATCTGCAAGAATACCTGCTCTGGAAACTTGACGTTTGAATCGCCGGATGGACTCTATTCCTTCGTTTTCGTTGAGTAACACTTGGGTCATTACTTTTTCTATTGTTCTGTACTTCGCCTATAATTTAGTTATTAATAGTTTACCTATAGGTGCAAGCTAGTTGCCAAATTATTCCCTAAGCTAAGTTATACCAGTTTCAGAAAATATTGCTACAAAGTTTGGATTGGTGGGAGTTAGGAATCAGGATTTAGGAGGAGGTTCATTAATGGATAATGGATAATGGATAATGGATAATTACCTCAAGGAAAACCGCAACGGAATTGAATATCAGGAAATATCCTAGCACTTTTCTTCCCCTATTAGGGTCGGCTTTTAACCAAGGTATTTAATTAATAATTATTAATTATTAATTATTAATTATTCGGTAAATATTTTATATAGTTTTTCAGGTTATTTTACTTTAGGTATCTTGTTTGAATTTTGTCTTGTGATAATATTATTATCGCCTTGTTCAGAAAACTCTCAAATCTTTTAATGAATAAAAGATAGATCGGTCCTGCCAAAGTTGGTACTTAAGGCAACTTGTATATTTTCTAATGCTTTCACCAGCCATCTCACTGCTTCTCTTGTAGATGCTTCATAATGGTTAAATAGTATTGCCAATCGCTTTTCTAGGTATGGTTTGACTCTATAGCAAACTAAAACTATTTTTAGGAGGAGACTGGTAGTTGCTATTGGACCCATGTTGGCCATCAGGTTAAGAAATAAAAAGTGCTGTGGTTTTTGAATGCTTTCTACAACCAAAAACCCTAACATTTGATTACAGGTTCTCATCAGTAAAAAGTCATTAAATTGTTGATCATCATTGTGAGGCATGGTATTTTTTAGTTGCTTATATAGTTTGTCTTTGAACTGATACTTAATATACCTGGAGTCTGCATCAAATGATGAACTTAAGTATTCATAGAAGCTTTCTTTAAAGCAACGATAAGATTGAGGTTGCCTGGCATGAGTTAGGAAACTTTTGGCATAATCTTGGTAGTTATAACCATTTTCAACTTTACCTACAAATTGTCTAATAGCTGATAATAATTCCCGATCGCTCAAAAGAGTAGGATTTTGAATTTTGTTTGTATTTTTCCAACTAGACTCTGTAAAGGTTGAGGTAGTTATTCTCCGATGCCTAATTTGATGAGTGACATAGTGGGATAAATTTATTTCAAATTTTTTCTGATTTTGTCGTTGCATCTTTTTAATAGCTTGCTGATGTTCATAGCTATTGTCTGAGGTAATTAAACAATGTTGGTATAAGTAAGGATAACGTGGAATTAGAGTTCTCAAAGGTTGAGCTAAAGCACTATGAGTGTTTCTATAACTTCTGGTTTCTTGGTTTATTAATTCTGCAAAACGTTTTAAAGTAAAATACTGCTCACTTGTTGTGAATGCCTTAACCAGGTCAAATAGTTTCTTGCTACTGCGGGAACCATAGTAACGGTGTACTGTTTTATTCTTGATACTATCAAAAAGTTTAATTAAGTCTAGCAACACATCTTTTTTATAGTTATAGGGTCGTTTTCTATTAATAACTATATGACAACAGCGATTTAGGATAAAATTAAATTCTTCTTCAACTTGCAATAATGCAATAATTCTTTCGAGTGCTTTAGCTACCTCTGTGTCAGGATATCCAGAACCATTAATAAATAAAATCCTAAACCTTTCAATTATCTCTTCTGATGACTCTAGGTCTATCAATTGGAGAAAATGGTTATAGATATACTGTTCATACTGGGATTTGTCTTGTTTATATTCATCAATAAAGTTTTTCATTTTACATCTTCCCCAATTTATTTTTTTTCTATTCCACTCTCGTTAGCTATGGGAACAATTGCTAATCTCTGGTTTTGATCGAGTTGTCTATAGGATTTCCGATCTGATAGCTATTGACTTTACTATATATAGTTTGTATCTAGATTCTTTCTCATAAAAAATCATATCTGGCAGCGCCTAACACTTTAATTACACGTTTGACTAATTTCTATTAGTCTTATTATCTTCAAAATTTACGGAGTTTTTATAAAGTTTTGGTAAAGATTTTGCGAAAATTAGGTAATATAGATATTAATTGAACTGAGTCATAAATAATTACCAACTTCTGAACTAAATAGAATTTTTTACTATTTGATTACCATCAGCATCAAAAATACCACATTTTTGGAGTATTGGTATTAATAGATGATTAACTATGTTCATAGATATTAATTGCCAAGGAGCTAAGGGTTTAGTATATGGAACTTGCTGTTATACCAAATTGATAAATGTTTGCTGCAAATAGTTAGGCTATTTCTTGGAAGTCAACCCACCCCTAACCCCTCCGAGGAGGGGAAGTCAGTCAGACCGAGTCATAATTAATAGGTTTTATACTATAGCAATCCTAAATGATTTGTGAAAATTTTGAGAATAGTTAATATTAAGGAAAAACCTTGAAAATTCTGACTCATGAGGACTGAGGACTGAGGACTAACTACCACCAAAATATTACAACTTAAATAGGATTGCTATATTTTTTATGTCGTAATTTATATTTTTCGTCAAATAGACATGGACGATCGAGTCTTTTAATACTGTTTATTATTCGTAACATTCTTTTTTCATGCATGGTATTACCCACAGAGAGGTCAGAGAAAACTTAAATTACCGAATAATTAAAGTAAAAAGCCTCTCGTTTGCGGAGCATGACCTTAGGATGGGATGGTGGGGAAACCTAGCCATATCCAATCTCCTCTCGAGAAGAAAAAATTTTCACGCTCCGCGTCAATCCAATATGTTTTAGGGAGAGGTAATTATCTATTATCCATTAATATCCATTAATGAATACAGCTATCCTAAATAGGACATGAAAAGTAACCTTAGATAAAAGTCTGGGAAAATATAAAGGTTTAGACATGGGTCAACAACCTAGATTTATTCACAACCTATTCATGGTCATGATATATCCTATTTTTGACAATTAAAGACTACTAGGCTTTGTCATAATTTTGCTTTAGATTAGAGTAATACAATCTGAGATTTTTGCCTCATCTGAGTTCAACATTATGACAATATTTGCCAAGCTACAAAAAAATATTCTCTATAACTTTTGAGAATTATTTAAACTTTTGATTTTGTTTTGGTTACTCAGTTATATTCCAGAAAATAAGTTTAGTTCAACAATAACAAATACTCTTATATAATTATTACACATCTTTCAGGAGGAATGCCAATAGCTATGGTTTGTCGCATTACCCTATTCCAACTAACTGAAATCTTGACTGCTACAACACTTACAGATTTTGAGATTCCAGAAAAAAAATTAATTACAGGTATAAACACAGATACTCGTAACTTACAATCTGGTGAAGGATTTTTGGCATTACGAGGCGAAAATTTTGATGGCCATAACTTTATAAAGGAGGCAATTGAAAAAGGTGCTTCTTGTGTGATTCTTGAACATGAATATACCTTAAATAATGAGGTTGAACAACTCTCAAATAATGTACCTATATTACAGGTAGAAAATTCTTTAAAAGCTTACCAAAAAATTGCTCGTTGGTGGCGAGATAGATTTGATATTCCTGTGATTTCAGTCACTGGTTCAGTCGGTAAAACAACTACTAAGGAATTAATTGCTGAAGTTTTGGCAACTCAAGGTCAAGTCCTGAAAACTGAAGCTAACTATAATAATGAAATAGGTGTACCTAAAACTCTACTACGACTTTCTGCTGATGATAATTATGCTGTGATAGAAATGGCGATGCGAGGACCTGGAGAAATAGCAGAATTAACACATATTGCCAATCCGACAATTGGCTTAATTACTAATGTTGGTACTGCTCATATTGGTCGTTTGGGTTCTGTTGAAGCGATCGCTGAGGCTAAGTGTGAATTATTAAGAGAAATGTCTGATAGTGGTATTGCTATTCTGAATTATGATAATCAACGGTTGATAGAAACTGCGGCTAAGGTTTGGTCTGGAGAAACTTTTACTTATGGTTTAGAAGGGGGAAATTTACAAGGAAATTTAATTGATTCTGAAACTATAAATGTTGAGGGTGTGGATTTACCTTTACCTTTACTTGGTAGTCATAATGCTTCTAATTATTTGGCAGCATTGGCAGTTTTGAAAGTGCTTCATGGAAAAAATATTTCGACAAAAACTTTATTTGAACCTTTGACTAATAATTTATCGGTTAATTTACCAGGAAGTAGGGCAAAAAGATATGATTTAGAGAATGATATTGTGATTTTAGATGAAAGTTATAATGCTGGATTAGAGTCAATGATAGCTGCTCTGAATTTATTAGCTGAAACTCCGGGAAAACGTCATATTGCTGTGTTGGGAACTATGAAAGAGTTGGGAGATAAATCAATTTTATTTCATCAACAAGTTGGTAATGTTGTACGAAATTTGAATATTGATGGTTTATTTATTTTGGCTGATTTTGAGGAAGCAGAAGCAATGGCTACAGGTGCTGCTAGTTTACAGTTTATAGAAGTAGAAGATATTACTGCTGATGATGCTCACCAGAATTTAGCTAGACATTTACAAGAGTTTTTACAACCAGGCGATCTAGTTCTTTTTAAAGCTTCTCATTCTGTGGAGTTAAATAAAGTAGTCGATATTTTAATTAATGGGTAATGTATTTGTAGCACAAGCAAGATACCTGTCACGGTTGTATCTTATTTGATCGCGTTTATATGCCTAGCAAAGCGGAAGGTCGTTCTATCGCGGTCGAAGCCATACTATCTTTAGTTGAATAAATAGTCATGGCTATAGGCAAGTAACCCCAGTTAACTTTTATCATATCACAAAAATTCTGGGGATACAACCAAAAATCCTTTGACGCGGGATTTTTTTTGAGCTTAAGAAAATGAAAGTATTGGTGATTTTTGACTGAGGAAAGATTTGATCGGGGAAAAGCAAGTATTTATAGAGTGCTTCACAAAATGAAAATATGTTGCTATTGCTCTTGGGAAAAATCACTGAATCTTTGATTGCCTCCGGGCAAGGAAATTTAGTTGAACAAATACTCATGTACATAGACGAGTAACCCCCAGTTAACTATTGCTTATAGAACCAGAGTCAATACATTTTATGAAGCACCATGCGGAGGTGATGGGTAGTGAGATTTTCCAACTATTGCGTATAGAGCAATAGTTAATTCATTTTATGAAGCACCCTGCTGGAGGTGATGGGTAGTGAAATTTTCCTTCTATTGCG
>NZ_JAAHGT010000584.1 GCF_010672385.1 Okeania sp. SIO2F4 | reverse complement strand
ACCCGCAGCAGCAAATGCTCTACTACGGCTATGTTGGCATTACAATTGGGTATTTTTTCTATTACTATCTTTATGCGGGTGCCTGGGATTATTATTTATCGGGGGCTTGGGCTCACGAAGAAAACCAACTGGCGAATCTACTCAAACCAGGGTTTTATTTCTTAGATCAAGCTGTAGACATCCCTAAAATTCTAGCAGTACCCATAACTCTTGGTCTATTTACCTTTGGCGCTATAGGCATTGGTAGTGCCTTGGAAAATATGTACAAAGCCTATCACCATCGCTATCACCAATGGAGTGACCCCTTAATCATTCGACATCGAATGTTTACTTTGTGTACGTTTTTCATTTTCAACTTCTTCTTTATTTTTGGAGGACACAATTTTATTCAGTTGTTGCCATCACCCTTGCCTACTGTTTTTAGGGTTTTAATGGCAGTATTTAGTAGCTTGTGGCTTTATAGAACTTGGCGGCGCAGTCCTAGTCGTTATCAACGGGAAAGTCTTGCCAATCGATTACGAAACCAGCTCAAAAAGTTGCATTTGGATTGTGCGAAGTTTTTGGAGGGGCGAACTATTGACGATCTTAGTGCGGATGAAGTCTATGTTCTCGCTAAAGTTCTGCCTGATTTTTCCCAAGAAAAACGTCTGCAAACTTACAAAGCGATGCTGCGAGATGCCATTGATGAGGGTTATGTAAACCCCGCTGATACTCTGGAAAGCTTCAAGCAAATGCGCCAAGAACTGGGTATTTCTGATGGAGATCATGATACCATCTTAACGGAACTAGGCCAACAATATCCAGAGCTATTCGATCCTCGTAAGCCGCACAATAGAGAAAACTCTCTGCGGTTAGAGAGCTATCGAGAAACTCTCCTGGAAATTATCTTACATTCTGGGAAAACTCACCCAGATAGAAACTGGGTTGCTGACTTGATGAAAGCATTCTCGGAGGAAACATCCAATGAAGTGTTAGAAGACCTTTTGAAGAATTTATCCCCAGAAGATCGCAACCTAGTTCAAGAACTTCGCCAAGAATATAGCATTACTAAAGACGACGAAGCAGATGCTCTTAAACACACTGACTCCTATGAGTTGTGGAAGACGATCGCTGAAAGTATTGGTTTCGTAGAACACATTATTTCTGTAGAAGAAAAGGAACTCTACAGAGTTTTCCAATATATTGATACAGATAGGTCAGGATATATAAGTTTAGATGAGTTACAAACTTATATTCGTAGTATCGATACCGATATTAATGATGTTCAAATTGAGAATATGATGAAAACTGCAGACACAAGTGGTGACGATCTAATCAGTTACGAGGAGTTTCAAGCAGTATTTAAATCCTTGAAATCTTAGGCCAAAATTGATTAGTTTCTAATTCCATAAATTAAGATACTTAGGAATTATATCAAATCCGGTTAAACAGTTATATATTGCTTAAGTTTTTAGCAGTCAACCCACCCCTAATATTAAATCCGGATAATTAGTTACTGTAAGTCTGAAGCGACTCGAACATAGTGCAAGGAAGTAATCCCAAGGTTTTAGAGATTGCTTCCTTTGAGTCACAATGACAATTGTTCAACCGGATTTTATATCACTCCTGCCAGAACAGAAATATTAACAACCTCACGGGGTGACAAGCGCCTCAAAAGTATTGTGGGGTAAGGGTTTAAAAGATATAATCCCTTTGACAAATTAAATGTTTTTCTCATAATAATCATCATTCTCATAAAGAGTGAGCGATCGCGAACCCAAACCCAAACCTCCTTTTTTAGTTAATTTTTATGTCAATATAGATACTAGCCATCAACCATATTTTATGCTAAAAAAAAGTCTGTCCACTAACGCAAATAGACCGACCCCAATGGATTTTTTTTTCATTATATGAGTCATATTTTAAACAATATTTGATCGATACTCAAGTCCAAACTTTGAAAATTTTAGTTTGGCTAATTACTGTCCAGAAAACTGTAAAAATAGAAAGGCATTTCTGCTTGTTTTCCTTTACCTATTAAATATGAAAGCCGTCGCCGTCATATTCAAAGATTTTTAACATCCTGCATCTTTAAGTTTACCCTTGTTTTGGTTCCCGATCATCAAGATGCTTATTGACAAAGAATTTGCTGATGGTAGTCGGTTAATTCTAACTATAGATAGAACACAATGGAAAGAGAAGAATATATTTTTAATAGGGGTGATATACAAAAAACGAGCCTTACCTATTTATTGGCAAATTTTAGAGAAAAAGGGTAGCAGTAATTTAGGAGAACAGAAGGCAATTATTAAGCCTGTTTTACGTTTATTAAAAAAATATGAATTAGTAGTTATTGGAGACCGTGAATTCCACGGTGTTGAATTATCACACTGGCTCAAAAATAAAAAATCACCTGAAAAAATTTACTTTGTTTTCCGACAAAAACAGAATACTTACTATAGAAAACCTGGTAAAAACTATGAAAAACTTAGTTCTTTGCCGAGGATATATCCCGGAACAAAATTTTTTTTAAGCCATATTAATATTACTCAAAATAAAGGTTTCGGAAGATTTAATCTAGCAGCATAGCGGACATGATATCACTCGACCAAGCAATGGCTGAAGCTGTAAATTTCATTACTGAAGATGATGCCTTCGGTTGGTTCAACCACTTTGGTCTATTTACCTGAAAATTGCTGTAATTGAGTTGCGTAATTTACTCCTATTTCCTCTAGAATAATATGAGGGGCAATAGATGAAGTTCTTGGATGCCAATAAAGTAAATATTTTTCCATAAAGCTTTTGTTATTATATACTTCTACTTGTGTTTAAATTAGTTTCTTTCATTAGACATCTGTTCAATAATTAACAATTAATAATTAATAATTACCTCTTCTTAAAAACGGATAGGATTGGTTAAAAAGGAAATTTTTTCTTCTCTTGGTCGATTGGAGGCAAGCGTTTGCGCTTCGCAAAGCTTCACTTTACATGTTGCGGAGCAAAACGCGTAGCGTCCCGGAGGGAACGGAAACCTCGCCATCCCATCCTGACGGAATGCTGCGCTTTCCGACCGCTTTTTCTCCTTGGTCATGAGAGGGTTTAAACCTTTATTTTTAGGAAAAAATCAAAAATAAAATCAATTATCGTACAGAAATTATCAGTTATTTCCCCCTCCATACCTATTCCCTATTCCCTCTTTTCTGGAGATGTCTATTTAATGGTTGTAATTAAATTCGTCTGCAACTCTCTTTATTTCAATATACTCACAAACATTTGACGTGGTCTTTCAAAAGACATCCTTCCATGTTGGACTAAGAGATTATCTAAGATTAATACATCTCCTTTTTGCCATTGAATTGAAACAGCACTTAGCCATATTTTTTGGCGGATATGAGCTATTAAATCAAGAGAAAGCTCTGTGCCATCTCCTAATTGACAGTGAAAGGGATAAAGATGAAGCTCAAGTTTACTATCAATAAAATCAGGATGGTAATAAAAATAAGATGCGTGATGGGAATGGGGTTGATTAAACCAGATTTATTCACCAGTTTTTGGGTGTTTAACTATTGGTGATAATACCTGAGAATAAGTTAAATTATCATTTTCGTCTCAATTAAAATCATAGTTATGCTCATTCATAAATTTGATCGCAACTTCCTTATCATTTGTCAAAAATGAATCTTGCCAAGAAGTATAACCACCAAAACGACGATCTTGCAAAAATCGTATATATTTAATTTCTGTTTCTTGAAGTTTCTGTTTGATTTCGGGGTCGAGAAGTTTAGCATACTCTCGCACATCAACAATAACCCCCTCTCCGCCTTTAGGTGCTGGTGTTTGAGCAAAAAACAAGATTTTAGATGGATAGTTTCTTGTATAAGCCATTTCATTATGAGGTTCTAGACTTACACTAGATAATTCATTACTAGCTGTGGACACATTTCCTGAGACCACATTACGAATTCCCATTCCAGAAGTATAATCCATGGGTTCATAATTGAAACTATCTATAAAGTGGCTAAAATCATCTGCTGAACTAAGGGGTAGTCCACGGACAAGAATAGCTCCATACTTATGCAAAACCTCTTCAATCCAAAATTCTGTTTCTTTTACCCATTCTTTTATAGAAATATTTTTAGCAGAAGAATTAGATATTGGTTGTAAAACTAAAGGAAATGTTTCTGTCGGATTTTTGGAAATATGAGATGGTATGGATGGATGGATGATCTGAACCCGGAAGAAAGGAACGATTTGACAATTTTACGGGGACTTTAGGGGATTTAAGTGCGGTAGATGAAACTAAATTTTTCATGTTTATTTTGATTTCCTTTATTAAAGATAATTCTAGATTATTCTTGTCTCAAGAAGGTTGATTCATCAATTCCAGCAGACTGCTTACATTTGATAAACTTATGCAATTCCAAACCATTTCCTCCAAATCAGTTGCTCGTTTTTCTGACAACTCACCTTTGGTTAAAGCTCGAAACTTTTCTTTTAATTCTTCATCCGTGGGTGGCTCAGTTGATGCCCATTTTTCCTCAATATCACCAGAATCATAAGTCATTCCACTGTATGTTTTGATAATTACCCTGGCAAATCGCTGATTGGGATAAATACTGGTAAATTTTTCTTCTTCAATAGTCTCTATACAATCATACAAATGAGCAACAATATCACTTTTAAATGCGGCTTCAAATGTTGTTGCTCTGCCTAATTCACCATAAACGAGTATAGCCGCCACTGCAAATTTAAGATTAAATTGAGCTTCCTCGGTATTTTTGGGCATAGGCATATTTCTTTCCTTGGTTGCCACTGCAAAGGAATGAACTTTGATAGACGTAATACTTTTAAAATCTTCTTTCAGATGATCTCTAAGTACTAATGCCGCATCCATACCTGCTTGCATCCACCGACAAACGGTATAAGGTTTGTAATAAGATTTAGATAATTGCCAATGTTGTCCTAAATCATCCCAAATATCGGCTACTTCTTTTTCCTCGATATTGAAAGTGGGCGCTCCTGTAAAACCTTGTCTAGCTAACAATGCAGAGGTAACCCCTTCCATTGCTGCCCAACCAGCACCAGTTCTCACCATAGTGGGATAACCAACGGTTTTGGGAATGGGTGCAACAGGCGCTACATATTCAGCTATACCAAGAGCGTGTTCCGTTTCAGAGGGACTCAATGATAACAGACGAGATGCGATCGCCGCACTACCTATAATATTCCAAGTACAAGCGGTATGAGCTTTACTACTATCTCTCTTATTTAAAGCTATTCCTGCTCTGAAAGCTATTTCAAAGCCCATAATCCATGATGTCAAAAGTTCCTTTCCTGTAGCATTGGGGGTAACTGTAGTTAATAAAGTAGCTAATAAAGTAGCCCCAGCTGTACCCCTAGCGAGGGGATGTCCTCCATAAATACCCATAGCATCGGTAGTCATCCCATTAGCAAATACTGCCGCAGGTAGAGATACTTCCCTACCATCAAGCCATAAAAACCCGCCTTTACCACCATAAGTCGCCACTACATATTCATTCACAATGTGGGAAAGTTTGGTGTTGTGACCAATTATTGCCGCTCCCAAAGTATCAATTAAGCTACGAATTCCTTCTCGTTGGATTGCTTCTGGAATATCTTCCAACTTAAGTTGATGAATAAAATTGATTACTTGCATTTTTAATGTCAGAGATTTAAACAGTAACTTCTTGTGGTTGTAAAATTTCTTCTATTGTCTTGTAACGTTTCCAAGGCAATTGTTGTAAAAAATCGATTGTTGTATTCCCATAACGTTCTAACAGAGGGGCTACCCATAATCCTGAAAGATTTTTACTACCTGCGAGGTATTGTAAATATCTTTGTTCAGGTAAAACAGGAACTTGGAGTATATGGAAAAGAGATTTGAGATGTTCATATTGATATAACTTCTCATTGTGAAAATGTTCCACAATAGCTAAAGCTTGATCAATTTTAGTATTACCTGCACCTAAACCATAGCCATTAATAGAACCATCAATTATAGTACATCCTGCTGCCATCGCTGCATGAGAGTTAGCAGAAGCCAAACCTAACATATCATGAGCATGAAAACCTAATACCCCATCCCATTCTTGACGTGCAGACTTGATAAAAGAAAAAACTTCATCGGGA
>NZ_JAAHGT010000583.1 GCF_010672385.1 Okeania sp. SIO2F4 | reverse complement strand
AGGATTAACTTTGATACCTTTACGTTTTCCAGTACAAATCAAGGGGAAAAAGCAGTCCTTAGATGGCGAGGTTTCTCTCTGAATGCAGAGCCGCTCCGAAGTACGCCATATCCAATCTCCCCTAGAGAAAAGTGCTCTTGAATTTCCTTATATTCAATTCCCTCATGGTTTTAACCTTCTTGTAATTATCCATTATCCATTATCAATTAATGAAAGAGATTGTTGTAATGGTGTAGATGCTACATCTTTCAACCAAACTAATTCCTGATTTGTATCTAGCTTTCAATGTTTTTAACCTAATTACTAACACTAAAGCGGTATTATTATAGCATGGGTTGGTATTCATCCCGACGCTTCTTTACAGGAAAACGTGGGTCTTCTGCCAACCTTTATATAAATCAACGATTAGACAGTTTAGTTTCTCTTTTTAACCTAGAATTTTTCCTGAAATCAAATTAAGCCAAAAGTTGCCTTCAGCTAGAAAAAAATCAGATAATTGAAGTAAAGTTTGCTTGGGAAAGTTCTTTAACTTCATCAAGTTTACTTATAATTTGTTCGTGCAAACTTTGTCTTTGAGCGATTAATTTATGCACTAATTCCACTAACTCATTTTGATTAGGAACGAATAGTTTTTTCGGTTCGATAAATAAAGGTTCAAGGTTAAAGTGTTGGTAGAGACCTGCAAATTTTCCCTGATAAGTAATACAAGCAATTGGTGTACCCTGCCCTAAACAAGCAATGCCTAAGTGCATCCTACCAGTAAGTACACAATCTATATGTTTAACTATTGCCTTAATTTCTCTAGCTAAACAAGGAAAAGGAATTTTGAAACAGGATGAAGCAACTTCAGAGGGAAGACTTTCTATTACTTTTTTTGATAAAAAATTATCATTAAAACCACTAAATTTACGACGATCATGAGGTAAAAAAATAAAATTTAATTGCTGATTATCTTGGTGCAATTTTGTTATAGTTTCAGCTAAAACTTGAACCAAATCATTAGCTGTGATTCCCTCTAATTTTTTCAATAGTAGGATATGAATATTTATTCCCAAAACAATTTTATTTTGACTTTTCTGAGTATTAACCCATTCCAATACTCTAGCTAATTTCTCTGACTGTTCAGCAGGTTTTAATAAAAAAGCTAAGTCTGCTACTAAATTAACAGGGTGATAAATTGAATCAATTAATCTTTGATATGAAATTTTATCTCTTGCATTCAGCCCAACACTTGATGGTAATGCACTGAGTAATTGTTTGGAAATATTTGTTGGTTGACGATTACAACTGAAACCTAAAATTCCTGTTGAGCAACCAAGAAAAGAGGCTATTTCTGCCATTTTGACAGTTTTAAAAGTATAATAATTAGAATAATATCCATCCATCACATCTGCACCAAGAGCATAAAATCTTTCATATTGATTAACTTTCCAGCCTACGTATATAAAAGAGGCAATAAATTTATACCAACTTTGATACATAAAGAAATTTCTCAGACGTATATTCTCAATTATATCAACTGGATATGTCTGCTTATTAGTATGCTCTATAAGACTAATATTTTCTATTCCTTGTTTCCTTAGATAGTCTATCGAAGCGCAAACCATTGCTTCATCTCCTAAACTACCAGGAGCAGCAGGTGGCAGAATAATTGCCGAATTAGGAAGACGACGAACAAAACCAAATATACGAATAATCCACAGCAATAAAGCATAAGTGGAAATTAATAAAGAAGATATTGGCAAAAAAATTGTAAGCAATAAATCACTCATAATAATTCTCGAAAATAATTGTTTTGAATATTTTTCAGATATGAACAAGGTTCAGAAAGAGTTTAATAATTTATGGAAATTAAGGATATTTTTTCTAATTATTCCCAATTATCAATACTTCCTTGAGAGGCTTTCAGGGATACTGTTTAACCTTAAATTATTCAGGTAAATAACCAACTGTAATCATCATAATTACTAAATCAGAATCTGGAATTCCAGCAATCATTTTTATAGCGCTACTTGAATCGGGAATAGGGAATAGGTATGGAGGGAATAGTAAACGGTTAAAAGGTTTCAGGGTTTAGAAATGTCAAGAGCCTTAATGCGTAGTGCTATAGTTGCTTATCCTGTTTATTTTTAACACTCCAATTGAGACAAAAAGTTCCTAAACCAAGATAATGCAATCCATAAACTAATGACATAGAAAACATACCCGCATCAATCCAAACTTAATATCTTTCTCCTATAGAGGCAAAATGTTCTAAATTAGAGGTTAAAATTAATACTTTACTAGCTTTATCTCCAAAACCTCTATTGCCATTTTGACAAAAAAACCTTTTTTTTTTGCTTATTATTTTATTCACTAAAAGCATATACTCTACAGGATTGAAAATTACAAACAGAAAGTGTTTGTTGAGTCATTATTACCGAAAAATTAAGGTATAAAGCCTCTCCATTCATGGAGAAAAAAGCGGTTGAGGGATGGCGAGGTCTCCTCGCTTGCCTCCAATCAACCAAGAGAAGAAAAAAAATTCCTTTTAGGCAATCCTATCTGTTATCAGAAGAGGTAATAATTAATTATTAATTATTAATTGTTGAAGGCTTGTTCTATTAATGATAGCTCCACCTCTTCATCTGTGAATTTGCGGATACTATATCGAGAAGTAAAAAATTATCCAATATCAATTTTTGCTAATGCTTGAATATCAGATTTTTTGACTGTTTTAGTTCCACCCTCTTTTCCTAAGAGATGATTATTGAGGTTCCGGTTATTTTTAATTTGAGAAATAGTTTGATAAGCCGTCTCATTTGTCTCATTCTCTAAACCAAGTTCTAAATTAAAATCATAATATTCTTGTAAAGCATTAAGAGTAATCATTACAATTTCATCAGAACCATATTTATTTTGATATTCTGGTAAAAAACTGCTTAAACGTTTAATAACATCTTTTCCAAATCCCTTTCTAGACTGTTTCAAAGCCAAGCCTTTTTCCAGTCGGCGATCGTCCATAGTAATTAAGCTATTAAATTTGTTTGAGTGCTTATTTTATTACTTCCAGATGACCACTTAAAGAAACGTTTAAAATCAGAATAAAAATTGACAAACAATATCCAACCCTTAATATTTTTAATAATCCATAAACCAATGAAATTGTCAGTAACCATTCAGCTCAAGTCCAGTCAGTTGTCAGCAAATAATGAATAATTCCTTCTCAGGTTAAAGAAGCTTAATTTACCAGTTATAGTCATTTCAAATAATAATGAAACAGTTTTTTAGCTGAAACCCTTTAACAGCAAGAAATATTCGTCTCAATCTAAACTAAAATGACGATACTTTTAGTTCTCTCTCAATTTCAAAAGTTGCTTTTATTTCCTCCTATCAGTTATTAATTATAGCTAATAGCCAATAGCTGAATTATTATGATTGTCAGTTAAATACTCATAAACTATTTTGATAATTTGCTATATTTTTTTCATCATTCAGTTAACTCCTGAATAAAAAGCAGCAAAAAAAACAAACCTCCGGTTTCCTACCCCTGAATACCGAATCCTGATTAAACTTATTTAAACAACATTACTATATTCTACTCGTGTCTGAATCACAACCACAAAAAACTTCTCGTTCCCTAGCAGGAATAGCAGGTATCGTAGCAATAGCCACATTAATCAGTAAAATATTTGGCCTAGTACGTCAACAAGCGATCGCCGCAGCCTTCGGAGTAGGCGCCGCAGTAGACGCCTATAATTACGCCTACGTCATCCCTGGCTTTTTATTAGTCCTATTAGGAGGAATTAACGGACCATTTCATAGTGCCATAGTAAGTGTCTTAGCAAAACGGGATAACTCAGAAGCAGCACCACTAATAGAAACCATCACAACCTTAGTCGGTGGAGTCCTGTTATTCGTCACAGTTAGTCTGATTATTTTCGCCCATCCATTAATAGACCTAGTAGCACCAGGTTTAAGCCAAACAACAACAGGTCTAGAAATTCGAGAAATTGCCATCCAACAATTCCAAATTATGGCACCAATGGCATTATTAGCAGGATTAATAGGCATTGGTTTTGGCGCCCTTAATGCTGCGGATATATATTGGCTACCTTCCATTAGCCCACTATTTTCTAGCATAGCTTTAATAGGAGGAATTTTTATCTTAGCCCTACAACTAGGAGAAAAAATTATTCAACCAGAAAATGCCATGATGGGAGGCTTAGTTTTAGCCTGGGGCACCCTCATCGGAGCAATATTACAATGGTTAATTCAAGTTCCCGCATTGTGGCGAGCTGGTTTAGGAAAATTACGATTAAGATTTAATTTTCGACACCCAGGAGTACAAGAAATTACCAAAGTAATGATACCCGCAACCTTATCTTCTGGAATGCTACATATTAATGTTTATACAGACTTATTTTTTGCTTCTTATATTCCCCAAGCTGCTGCTTCATTAGCTTATTCTGGTTTATTGGTACAGACACCTTTGGGAATTATTTCTAATGTAATTTTAGTTCCATTTTTACCAATCTTTTCTCGATTAGCTGCACCGGAAAATTGGCAATATTTAAAATACCGAATTCGGCAAGCTTTGATATTAACAGGAATTACAATGTTGCCTTTAAGTGCAATTATGGTGACATTAGCTTTGCCTATTGTTAGGGTAGTTTATGAACGTTATGCTTTTGATTTATCTGCTTCAAAATTTGTCGCTTCCGTATTAATGGCTTATGCAGTGGGAATGTTTGTTTATTTAGGAAGAGATGTTTTAGTCAGAGTTTTTTATGCTTTGGGAGATGGAGAAACTCCTTTTAAGGTTAGTGTATTTAATATTTTTCTAAATGTGCTGTTAGATTATTTGTTAATTAATGCTTTTGGCGCTCCTGGTTTGGTATTGGCAACGGTGGGAGTAAATTTAATTTCAATGATAATTTTTCTCTTGTTATTAGATAGGAAATTAGGGGGTTTACCTTGGGGAGAATGGTTGATACTTTTTGCAGGTTTAATTGCTGGAACTTTGGCGACAGGTTTGGTTTGTTGGAGTGCGCTTTGGGGTTCTCAGTTAGTGTTGGGAAGTGAGGGATTTTTTGTGCAGTTATTAGAGCTTGGTTTGGCAAGTTTTTCGGGGTTAGGTATCTTTGGTTTGATAGTAATGAAAATGAATTTGCCAGAAGTAGATATTTTTGTTGGTCGAATTAGGCAGAAATTGGGAATTTGACTTGGCATCCTTATAGCTTTTATCTTTTTTTCTCCACTAATCAAGCGATCGCTAGTTCAACTATTACCTGTAAGTCACAAGTTAAAAGCTAAAGGTATTTTTAACTAGGTTTTTCCGAGAGAAACCTTAAATAGTTGGTGCTATGTATCGCATTAAGAAAAAGGTTGATATTTTTTATTCCTTTGCAACTACTACATCTATATATATAGGTCAAAAGTAGTCTTGATAATTTCCTCCGAGCTAGTGCTTCAGGAAATAAAAATACTATTTCCCTATACGCAATAGTCAGAAATTTCCCAACGAACCTTCCGATTCGAGTGCTTCAGGAAATGAAAATACTATTTCCCTATACGCAATAGTCAGAAATTTCACCACTCACCTGTGAGACGGAATTTTTCATTTCCTGAAGCTTCTATTTGCCAGAGTCGATAGTCGGAAAATTCATAAAACCCTCAGACTTTGAGTGCTTGAGAAAATGAAACTACTATTTCTCTATAGGCAATAGTCAGAAAATTCACCACTCATCTCTGAGACGGAATTTTTCATTTCCTGAAGCTTCTATTTACCAGAGGCGATCGTCGGAAAATTCACCACTCCCACCGAGTGCTTGAGAAAATGAAACTACTATTTCTCTATAGGCAATAATCAGAAATTTCACCACTCACCTGTGAGGCAGAACTTTTCATTTCCTGAAGCTTCTATTTGCCAGAGTCGATAGTCGGAAAATTCCACAACTCCCCCCGAGTGCTTGAGAAAATGAAACTACTATCTCTCCATACGCAATAGTCAAAAATTCACCACTCACCTCTGAGACGGAACTTTTCATTTCCTGAAGCTCTTATTCACCAGAGTCGATAGTCAGAAATTCCACAACTCCTCTCAGAGTCCGAGTGCTTGAGAAAATGAAACTACTATTTCCTCATACGCA
>NZ_JAAHGT010000582.1 GCF_010672385.1 Okeania sp. SIO2F4 | reverse complement strand
TCTGTAAGAGGCTAACTGATAACTGTTCACTGAAAAAATCCTACTCCACTGTCACCGACTTTGCCAAATTCCTTGGTTGATCGACATCCAAACCACGATGAGCAGCAATATGATAAGCTAACAACTGCAAAGGAATAACAGTCAACATCGGCGACAACAACTCATCCACCGCAGGCACTGCCAACACATTATCAAATACATCCGCCTCGGTACTTTCAGGTGTCACCCCAATTAACTGCGCATCCCTCGCCTTTGCTTCCTGAGCATTAGAAAGCACCTTCTCATAAACCAAACCAGGCATAGCGATCGCTACCACGGGCACCTTATCATCCAACAAAGCGATCGGACCATGTTTCATCTCACCTGCTGGATATCCCTCGGCATGAATATAACTAATTTCTTTCAATTTCAAAGCACCTTCTAAAGCAATTGGATAATTAATTCCCCTACCTACAAAAATAAAATCTTGAGTGTCATTAAACTGATGAGCAAAATCTTCAATTTGACTATCTTGAGCTTCTAACATCTGTTCCATTTGTGCAGGAATTTTTTGTAAACCATTAATAATTTCTGCGATTCTTTCCCCAGATAAATATTGTCGCTGCCATGCTAAATCTATAGCTAAAAAATAAAACGCCATTACCTGTGCCACAAATGTTTTAGTCGCTGCAACCCCAATTTCAACACCTGCCCGAATATCAATAATTTGATTGACTAAATTAGCAATAGAACTTTCTGCCCGATTAGTAATTCCTAATAATATTGACTTAAATTCGGCAGGTTTATCTAAACGGCGTTGTTGTTCCATTGCTAAAGCTGCTAAAGTATCAGCCGTTTCTCCAGACTGAGTCACACCAATCAAAAGAGTATTTTTTCTCAGAGGAGAAGGAGCATAACGAGCTTCAGAAGCATAATTTACTGTAGTCGAAATTCCTGCTAATTGTTCTAATAAATACTTGCCAATTAAACTAGCGTGCCAACTCGTACCACAGGCAAAAATTTTAACTTGTTCTAAGTTTTCATAGAGAGATGGTGACAAATTTAAATTAATCGGAGAAATATGATTATTTTGAGTATCCCAATCACTATTAATGTAAGTCTCTAAACAAGTCCTAACAACATTTGGTTGCTCGTGAATTTCCTTGAGCATAAAATGTTTGAAAATGTGTTTCTCAACTAAAGTCGGACTCCAGTTGAGAATGCGAGGCATTTTATTGAGGCGATCGCCCTCAAAATTATAAACTTCCACTCCCAGAGGTGTTAAACGAGCAATTTCCCCATTTTCTAAACTGAGAACAACTTGAGTATGAGATACAAGTGCAGGGGTATCAGAAGCACAGAAAAATTCCCCTTGACCTAAACCGATAGATATAGGTGCCTGCTGTCTAGCAACAATAATTTCATTCGGATAGTCTGCACAAACAACAGCAATAGCAAACGCTCCATCCAATTTATTAACTGCTTGACGCACGGCGTCTAAAAATGGCTGCTTATTTTCTTGAGTAGAATGAGACAAAAATTCTGCAATTAAATGAGGAATAACTTCGGTATCAGTCTCAGAAACAAATTTATGTCCCCAACTTTCCAATTCTTTGCGTAACTCTCGATAATTTTCGACAATTCCATTTTGCACCACTGCCACTCGCCCGGTATCATCTGTATGAGGATGAGCATTATATTCCTCCGGTTTGCCATGAGTTGCCCAACGAGTATGACCAATACCAATATTAGCTGGCATTTCCATTCCTACCAATTTTTCTCGGAGGTTGTGCAACTTACCCTTAGCACGAACAGATTTTATTTGACCATTACAAACCGCAGCTAACCCCGCAGAATCATAACCTCGATATTCTAGTTTTTCTAATCCTGATAGTAAAATTTCTGTAGCTGACTGAGTGCCAATATAACCAACAATTCCACACATTTAATCTTTTATTCCAACTCACTTTGACTATATATAATACTCACTCAAAATTAGTTATTCCGTAGGAGAATAAGGTTTTTCTTTGCCATCGCAATTGCAGGTTTTGTTAGGACATTCTCAAATTATCCGATCTGAGTCAGGCTATAAATTATATCATATCCGCTTGAATACTTAATTATTCTTAACTCCTCTAACTGACTCCTCTCCTTAATATTTATATTGAAATATTATCTTGACAAAAAAACACAATGGAGTAAGATAACCACACAAATGCTCTTTCTAAAATCAGATGGATGAGTAATCGCCGAAGGTTTTAGTAGAAGCACCAAGGTGAACATCAATGTGTCACTTTATGAGCTATTTGTGTCGGTTTTCTCAACTCACAATCTCAAGCTCGAATATTCTAAACGGAGTTAAAAATGGTAACAGTATCAGTCTTGGATAAGCTCACCCCATTCCTAGAGGATGATTTGGAAGTTCCCGGTCCCCCAGGCCAAAATGCTCCAGTAGAGGGTCATTTGGAAATTCCCGGTCCTCCAGGTCCTCCGGCACCAGTAGAGGGTTATTTGGAAATTCCCGGTCCTCCAGGTCCTCCGGCACCAGTAGAAAATTATCAATCTGATAAGTAACATTAATAATTTTCAGTTCTTGATTGAGGTGTTGCTGATTTTAGGGAGGAAGTTCCTAGTTCTGGTAAACTTAAGGGAATTGCAAAAGATATCATCCCCTTATTCAGCAACACCGGATTTTTTTAGTTGAAAACACTATCTATCTAAGACGTTATAGTTTGAATTTACTAAATTAGAGTGTATATGCGTAATATAGCACTACGCAAATAGGTTAGGACACTTCTAAATGCTTAAACTCAGTCAGGAATTACTTCTGTACGTCGCCAAGGAGACGGTTCCCCTATCTGACTTGCGTGTAGTGCTATACCTGGTTAATTAATTTTACAATAAGTACAAAGTGGCTAATATCAATACACAAAAAACTCAACTGAATATCAAAACTAACCCTGCACCAACTCCTCAAACAGAAATTTTAGAATCTCATTATTTACTTAGAGAAAATTTTCTCAGCCATTCAGAAAATCAGCAATTACTGAATTATGCGTTGCAAAAAAAATCAGATTTTTTACCTACTATAGTATCAAATTATTCAACTACAAACAGATTGAATATTGATGAAAATCAACATTGTCCTTTAGTCTTGCAATTTTTCCCTCAATTCGAGGAATTGATAGTCAAAAAAATTCAAGAAATTTTGCCAGATGTATTAGCAAAATTAAATGTTTCAGAGTTTTCAATTGCTAAATTTGAAAATCGCTTAACTGCTTATAATGATCGGAACTTTTATCGGGTTCATATTGATAATAAACATCCTGGAATCGACACTAGAGTCATTACTTACGTTTACTATTGTTATCAAGAACCTAAAGCATTTACAGGTGGAAATTTAAGAATTTACGATAGTAAAATTCAGGGAAAATATTATTCAAAAGCTGATACATTTAAAACTATAGAACCAGAAAACAATAGTATTGTATTTTTCCTCAGTAGTTATCTACATGAAGTTTTGCCAATAAGTTGTCCGTCTCAAGGTTTTGCAGACAGTCGCTTTACTGTTAATGGTTGGATACATTGCACTAATTAGTTATGAATAAAGAGTCATTTCAGTTATTAGTTAAGAGTTAACAGAATTTCCTACTGAAATAGAAGGCTTGAAATAGTGAATTTTCTTTTTTTATCGTCTTCAAAAAAGAAAGGCTTGAGAACTGAATTTTCTGGTCAAACTTCTGAATTGTTTTAGCTAAAGAATACAACCAGATTTCTAGAAATTATTTCAGGATGATTCATCAATTGCCTTTTATTTAAGAGAGACAGAAACTTTCTTCAGTCTAGCAATAAAGATATTTCTTTATTGATTTACTAATTTCAGAGAAGGTAAAAAATGGCTAACATCAATATACAAAAGACTCAACCCAATATCAAAATTAATACCGACCCAACTCCTCAAATAGAAATTGTAGAATCTCATTATTTACTTAGAGAAAATTTCCTCAGCCATTCAGAAAATCAACAATTATTGAATTATGTGTTGCCAAAAGAATCAGATTTTGTCCCGGCAGTAGTATCGAATGAGTCAGCTACAAATATGTTTAAAAGTTACGAAAATAGACGTGCTTTAGTATTACAATCTTTTGCTAAATTCGAGGAATTAATTGTTGAAAAAAATCAAGAAATTTTGCCAGATGTTTTCACAAAATTAAATATTCCAGAATTTTCAATTGCTAAATTTGAAACTCAGTTAACGGCTCATAACCATGGGAACTTCTATAAGACTCATGTTGATAACCAATATCCTGTTGATAAAAGAGTTATCACCTACGTTTACTATTTTCATCAAGAACCTAAAGCATTTACAGGCGGAAATTTAAGAATTTACGATAGTAAAATTCAGGGAAAATATTATTCAAAAGCTGATACATTTAAAACCATAGAACCACAAAACAACAGTATTGTATTTTTCCTCAGTAGTTATCTACACGAAGTTTTGCCAGTAAGTTGTCCATCTCAAGGTTTTGCAGACAGTCGCTTTACTATTAATGGTTGGATACATCACACTAATTAGGGCTTGCTGAAAAAGTCTTTTTTAAGGAGTAGGGGAGCGGGGGAGTAGAGAGTAGTATAGAGGAGATAGTCAGATATATTTGTCCCTTGATGGTTCTGCTATTATTCTGTCCAAAATACTAACTTTTTGAGAGTTTTCAACTGCAAACCAGGCACTTTTTTCAACCCAAAAAGCCTAAAACTTTTATCTTTCAAGGGTTTGAAATTTATTCAGCATAGCAATAATTAGGGTTTGCTCAAAAAAGCAGAGTGTCGGAAGTGTGGGAAGTGTGAGCATTATAGCGGTTTTCACAAAGGTAGACTACAAAACTTCTTCCTTCTTCCTTCTTCCTTTAAACCCAAATCTTTGTACTCTATTTTAATGAAAACTGCTATAAGAATCTTGTCTGCTCAAATGTAGCGAGTTTTGCAGTAGTAGTATCGCTCCTAAAACTAAAGCTATGAAAAAGTTGCGTAGTAACACCAGTAGAACTTGATGGCGATCGCCACGTCCTGATGCTTGAGCTGTTAGTCCAGTTGTTCCAACATATAGGAAAAGACAACTCCAGTAAAGGTAGTTGAAAATTACACTAGCAAGAGAAACTCCTGCTAAGTGATGAACATTAGGCAAATGTCCTAGGAATGTTGTGTCTATTAAGCCGGCTAGAGGAACTATGATGTCTGAAATAATATTGACAATAGCGAATCGCAGGAAACGAGGGCGAAAATTTTATGGTAAGTTTTGCTGGTTGAGATTCTTGTTTCCCATACCCTAGGAGCCTAAATTTGAGATTGTCAGGACCGCAAAATTGATTGTTTTTTCCATGGGAGGCTCCCCTAATAGCTGCCGCTAGGCTCCGCCTTTCATGTCGGCGACAGCCGAAACGGGAGAGCGCGGATCAATGGCCAACATTGAGATAAAAAATAGAGGGAAAATTATTAATTCCCTCTACAAAATTTTTAGTTCTTATATCTAAAATTTTTCCACCCTCTATTAAATCTAAAACCAAAAAGCAATAGAGGGAAGTTAGTATTAGTAAGCAAGACCCATACTGCGAGTAGTTTCAGCACCAAGATAAACCCGGACACTCAAAAAGTCAGTAGGGCAAGCAGTCTCACAACGCTTACAACCAATACAATCTTCAGTACGAGGGGATGAAGCAATTTGGCCTGCTTTACAACCATCCCAAGGTACCATTTCTAGAACGTCTAATGGACAAGCACGGACACACTGAGTACAACCGATGCAAGTGTCATAAATTTTTACTGAATGAGACATGAATTAAATTCTCCCAACAAATTGATTTTGCCGTACCTGCTCAAAGGCAGATGGGACAGCAAGTTTTATAAGCGAATTCTTCGACCTAGTTTACCTTACTGTTTCTCATCCTTGATAAACACTGTTGAAAAACTTAAAATATCTCAATAAATCTGATAGGGAGTAGGGAGTAGGGAGTAGTTAGGAGTAAGAAGAAATGGGAGTTACAGATGAGGTGGTTGGAAGAATAATCCCTAATCTGATAGGGAGTAGGGAGTAGTCAGGAGTAAGAAGAAAAACCTTTCTCTGTAAAACCTTTTAGATTTAATCAGCAAAACCTAATTATTGAAAGTCCCAACTTTTCCA
>NZ_JAAHGT010000581.1 GCF_010672385.1 Okeania sp. SIO2F4 | reverse complement strand
CTCACGGGGTGACAAGCTAGTTGAAAGCTATGTATAGATAGGGATTTGCGTTCGGGAGCTGAGGAATAATTCAATTAAAAGAAAACCCTTATTGGACTGGGAAAAGGGTGTAGTGCGTTAGCAGAGCTAACGCACTACACCCCCCAGTTTGAGTTGATTATTTATTCATTTAAAAAGTTTTGGAAATAGTTAAAAATATGATCAAAAAAGGTTAGTAATTACAAAAAAAATCAATAAAAGGTGAATATATTAGGCTTTTATCAAGACTATATTAAGCAAAAATTGAGTCCATCTCAAGTAGCAACATTACAAATATTATTATACTTAATATCAGTATATAAAACTGTACAGATATCTAAATTAACAAATTTATTTCCTCTGCCAATCCAATCAGAAAGTAAACGGAAACATATACAAAGATTTTTAACCATCAAGGAATTAAGCTGGCCTTTATTCTGGTTCCCTATAGTCAAAATAATGGTAAAAAAATTATTTGACTTTCCCTCAGAATTAGTATTAATTTTAGATAGAACTCAGTGGCAAAATACTAATATATTAATGATTAGTTTAGCTGGGAAAAAGAGGGCTTTACCTATACATTGGAAAATTTTAACTCATAAAGGAGCTAGTAATTTAGCCGAACAAAAAGCAGTAATTCGTCCAGTTATAAGATTATTAAAAGGCCAGAAAATCATTCTGACAGCAGATAGAGAGTTTCATAGTATTTTTCGATCTCACTGGTTGAAAAAATATCAGAAGCAAGATGTACCTGCTTGTTTTGAGACAAAAAAAATCGACGATGATTAAACGAGGTAAAAAATATTGTCAACTCTCAGAATTAAAAGTAAATGTCGGTGAAACTAAACTGTTATTGAACCAAAAAATCACCAAAACGAAATAGGGAACATATAATTTACTTGTGTATAAAAAACAGAAATATCGTCAAAAATCTGTTGTAGAGAAATGGTATCCGATCGCCAATTTATTATCTGCTGGAAAAATTAAAAAAATATATAGCCAGAGAATGGGAATTGAAGCAATGTTTAAAGACTATAAAACTGGTGCTTACAATCTAGAATCAGCGAAGGCCAATGAAACAAGATTGAATAATTTAATTTTATTAATAGCTATTTCATATACAATTAGTTCCTTTCAAGGACAAAAAATTAAAAATAAAGGGGTTCAAAAATATAGATCAAGAACTCATGAAAAAAGTAGAAAAAAAAGAAGAAAAAGTAGTTTTTCTGTAGGATTATCTAGGATTTATTCTGCAATAAATGATGATTTTATCTGGGAATTAGTAGCAAATTTAATGATACTTAATCCTCACAAACTTTGAGATTACCGCATGGGAATAAAAGCGATGAAGACAGTGGTTAATTAAACTGTAATTTTTGATTAATAATCAATTAATAAAGGTGAGTTTTTTCATAATATTATTCTCCATTACAGATTGAATAATGATTCAACCTATTTAGGGGGTGTAGTGCGTTCGAAGATCGAACGCACTACACCCCTTCCATTCTCAATAAGCATTTTCTTTTTGTTGAAATATTCTTCAGTCTCCGAAGGCAAATCCCTTTCTATATATAGCTTTCAACTAGCTTGTCACCCCGTGAGGGTTCAATGACATAAAAACTGCTGTAAAATACTGAAAAATATATGCTTTATAAACATCTTTCTTGACATAAAATTTGAGAAAAGAGAGAAGTTATATATTTAGCATTAAATCGATATTTCGACAGAGTAAACATATTGAAAAATAGGCTTTTATCCCCCATTTATCCATCACAAAGCAGGCATAACTTACTACAACTTCAACACTTGATATTGCACGCCTGTTTCAAAAATTCTTACCCCTCCACCTTCAGCAACAGTTTGTCTTAAAGCTTCAGCATTACTAACAGTAACTCCTGCCAAATAATCAATCCCAAATTCCTTTAACTCTGTTAACCAAGGCATAGTTGGACCCATCAAAACTAACTGAGAATTTTTTGCCAATTCTACTAACCTAGGAAAAGTTTTATTAGCAATAGAAGTAGCTGTCAAAAATACCCATTCCGCCTCCGGTAATAAATATTCTGATGCTTGGTCGGGAAGATCCTCCGCTCCTGGTTGCCGTTCGATGACAGTCATATCCATCTCATTCTCATAACGAGACAACCGAGGATACCTACCAATAATAACAACTTTTTTTCCCCGAATCATTGGTAGAAAATATTCAAATACTGCCAAATTTCCTGGTCCGTATGGAGATAAGGGTTCCGCTTGAGTCGGGAGTTGGGAACGCCCATTTATCTCAGCATTAATAGCTGCCATTCCCACAGTTGCCTCAAAGCTATTCCAAGACCGCAACCAGGATGCCAACTCTTTTACAGGTTTATTTACTAGAGTTCCCGACCAAGGTAATGTACGCGTAACTGTACCTGGACTCATACATAAACCAATACTTTCAGTTTCACACAGAGTCCAGGTTAAACCGATGAATATTTCTTTTATAGGAGTATTAGTATTGCCATAGTCTAACAATAAATCGTATATTTCTTTTGGATGCACCATAGTCATTTCAGTTATCAGTTATCAGTTAACAGTTATCAGTCCATTATAGTGCGTTAGACGGCTCAAATTTAAGCTGTAAAAGGTATTTAATAATCTGTCGTAACGCACCATTTTAGTTGTGTCAGTTTAGTATTATATATTCTATATAATAGACATCTCCAATAATAAAAAATCCAATCAATTATCACACATAAATCATCAATTATTTCCCCCTACTCCCTATTCCCTACTCCCTACTCCCTCTTTTAACGATTTATACAAAGATTCTAATTTAGCAGAAACATCTGGCGGTTTAGCCGTAAAACGAATATAAAAATTGCCATTTTCTGCTTTTTTCTCTAAAACTTTACCATAAACATCTTCACTTTCTTCACCTTCCCATAAAAAATTAAGCTTAATATTAATCAAAGCTGGCGGAATATTTTCCCCTGAATTTTCCCCCTGAATTTCTGCCTCTTTTTCCGACAACTTTACTAAACTTCCATTATTTAAACAATCACCAACATTTTTGCCATCTAAAACTACATAATGTAAATAAATCGCTTCTTTTAGAGGTAAATAAATTTCCTCTTCTTTTGTTAAAACTAAATTATATTTACCACCAAGACCGCCAACATCATAAATAGTAATTGGTTGTTTAACTCCTTTTGGCATTACCTCTTTTTCACCATTAATTTCAATTATCGATCCTACCTCTTTTAAAGTAGTTCCAGAAATTAAAATTTGCCCTCCAGTAGTATAAGATTCAATTCGATAAGTTAAATTTACCTGACTGCCAACAATGCCATATTTTGTCCGTTTCAAAGAACCAATATTACCTACAACAACTTCCCCTGTATTAATCCCAATTCCCATTTCTAAAGGTGGCAAACCCCACTCTTTCATCTGTTTATTTACAGGTTCCATTGCTAACTGCATATCAATCGCACAAGCAACAGCTCTTGTTGGATCGTCCTCTCTAGTAATAGGAGCACCAAATAAAACCAAAATTCCATCCCCCATAAACTCATCAATAGTTCCCTGATACTTAGTAATTACATCTGCCATATATCCCAAATAAAAGTTCAGAATTTTCACAACTTCTTCTGGTGGCAAACGTTCTGATGTGGCAGTAAAACCTCTTAGATCGGAAGTCAAAATTGTGATTTCACGATGTTCTCCTCCTAACTTTAATCCTTCCGGACTTTCTAATAAAGTAGCTACTACCTCATCAGTTAAATAACGACCAAAAGTTTTGCGAATATCCTGAGCAGTACGAGCAATATAAGCTGTAATCGCAACTGCTGATGTTGTCATCCCTAAAAATGGAGGAACAACAGGCAACCACCAGTTCCACAAAAAAGCAATATAAGTGCTAGTAAATAAAACTCCACCAGCAGCAAAAATAGCAACTACTTTCCAAATAGAAAAATAACTAACACCACCAGTAGTTCGCCATTTCCAAGTTATCGCTGCTCCTATTCCAGACCAAAATAAAATCCACATCCACTCAAATGGTTCCGCCCAAATTTTAATTAAAGAACGACCATCAAGAGCAGAACTAATCAATTGACTGATGATATTAGCATGAACTTCAACCCCACTCATAGGTTCTAAAGTTCTAATTAAGCTACTACTGTAGGGAGTAGAAAATAAATCCTTAGAACTTTCACCCACCTTGCCAATCAAAATAATGCGATCGCGCCCCCAGTCAGGAGGTACTCGGTCTTCTAAAATATCCATCATGGAAACAGTCTCAAAGTAGCGACTAGGACCCCGGTAGTTTAAAAAAATTTGATAACCACCTGCATCTGCGCGTACATAACCACCATCATTAGCTTCAAATGGTGCTATTATAGTCTTCCCTAACTGAAATTTGTCACCTTCAATTTCCTCTATACTAATATCAAAATTCTCCAAGTAACGCAAAGCAATATGAGAAGCAAAACTCCAGACATTTTCCCCATTTTGAAGCGTGACAAATAAATAACCTCGTCGAATTCTTTTATCTGGATCTACTTTTAAATCATTTGCACCTGCCTGATTATTCTTCTCCAAAGCAGGTGGTGCTTCTATCACATCCCTTTGCCTATCCCCGACTACTTTTTTGATCCCAACTAAATTGGGGGTAGACTCAAAAACTTCCACTAATTCCTGATAACCAGGTTCTACAGGTACATCCCGATAAATATCTAAACCAATAACTTTTGGCTCCATTGCTTTCAATTTATTCAGCAATTTAGCATAAACAGCATCAGGAAAAATTGACTGCCCAATTGCTCTAAGGTCGTCTTCATTAATGCCTACAATAGCAATTCTATTGTCTGGATTTTCCAAGGGTCGCATCCGCATATATGCATCATAAGTGCGCCACTCCCAAAACTGTATTAAACCAACAAAACGTAGTAGGATTACCAAAACTGTGATACTGGGTGCGGTAATCCAAACACCATACCATTGACTAAAAAAATAAGTGCATTTATTCCATAACATTAGTTATTAACCACTTTTAGAAAACAAACAGTTCAATAATTAATAATTAATAATTAATAATTAATAATTAATTATTACCTCTTCATGTAATAGAAGGATTAGGTTAAAAGGAATTTTTTCTTTTTGATCCATGAATAGAGAGGCTTTATAGCTGAATTTTTCGGCGATCCCAATTTTACGATCGAGTCAAAATTAGACTGCTCCGAATCAATTTAGGAGTTTGTTGCAGCTATTACAATGGTAATTCTATGTTATTCAAGTTCTATTTGACAACAGGATGCAAAAGGCTCAGAAGCAATTTCTTTTAATCCTACTGATGTTAATAATTCTTCCCACTCTGTAGGGTTAGAATTGCGTAACTCAGCTAAAGTAGCTATTGTCTCATTCCAAATTCTGGCTTTTGCGTATATTTCTGCTTGTTCAAGGGGAGTAGCATTTTTTAAGCTATTTTCTAAATCTGAACTTATTTCTACTTTTTTGATAGTTCCCTGAACAGATTTGTCAGCACCCCGATCCCAAGGATCGCAAACTACGGTAAATGTCCAAGTATATTCTTTGTTTGTTTTCAGATTGACATTTTTTGGCAGAGTCAGTTTCACAATACCAGAAGTGTCAGAAATATCTAAATTCGTGAAATATATACTTTTACCTGATTTATCAACTATTTCAAATTCTGCTGACTTTGCTTCGTATTCAGGAACATACACAAAAAATTTCGGATTACTAGCAATTGTTGTTCCAGCATTATCATCTCCTGGCATTAGAGCTGTCAAGTTGCTTGTAACAGTAGCGCAGTCTCCACCACCACGAGTACCTCCACCACTGGTTCGACCTGAAGGCGATCTTTGTCCCCCATCAGGAAATTCTATACTAATTAGCAATTCTGGGGTTGACTGTGCTTTTGCCAATTGCCAACCTGAAAAAGTCACAATAATTGGAGATATTACTAAAGCTAAAAGTCCCCTAGACTTAATATTTGGCTTCCCCATAATCAATCACATCTCCTTTGATTAGATGATTTAACTATACTTGCCATCCTAACATATCTCTCAATCAGTCTATTTACCTACTCTATTTAAGGGGTTTTAATAATTGTTTTTTTTTAAGATTTTTCGTTAGTTTTTTATTTGAATTAACTGAATATTAA
>NZ_JAAHGT010000580.1 GCF_010672385.1 Okeania sp. SIO2F4 | reverse complement strand
TTGGCATCAATGACAGTAATTGGCAGTACAAATAAAAAAATATTTGAAGTATATATTGAACAAATTTTAGTACCTCAATTCTGGCGCTTAAGCAATTGTATTAATGGATAATTTAAGTATTCACGGGAGGGCAAAGAATTGAAGAATTAATTAACTCACGGTTGAGCTACATTAATATTCTTACCCGCTTACTCGCGCCTATTTGTCGCAAGCTCGAATTATGCTGGTCAAAATTTAAAAATTTCCTCCGTTGTGATGAGGCTCGAACTTGTGAACAATTGGATCGAGTTATTAGTTTAGCGTTGGCGGAGCAAGTGCGGCAGCTATATCGCTCAAATTACTGAAGATGATGCCGTGGGTTGGTTCTATTCATTGTGGTTTATTCATATGAAAACCGCTGATATACCACGGCGTTGCCATTTATGAAAATACCTATATACAGTTGGCAAGTAATGGGGTATTATTTCCCACTGACATCCAGTCCGTTGTACATAAAATACACCATTGAGAATCTCTATGAAATCAACTTTAATAGGATGAGCAAACTCTTTTGGCTTAGGTAGCAGAGGCTTGAGTATTTCGCATTTTCAATCACTCAGACCACTTGGGTATGGTTGACGAGAGCCGAAAACACAAACAGCATTTAGTAATATCCCAGCCCTTTACTTCGACTGCTATACTATTAGGCTTACTAACAGTAATTATTATAGCAATTCCCAAAAAGCTTGAGCTACAAAATTCGTTTGGTTGAGGCAACAGTTCAGAAGGCAAGAGGCAACAGGCAACAGGGAAGAAAGATAAAAGTGTACCTTACGCTTACTGAGAAACGCTATAGTATTTTTACAAGTAGTTCCTAGCTTTTTTATTTGAGATATATGTTAATTTTATAGCTAGTTAGATGGCTGAAGATCGGAAAAATGAATATTAACTAAGTTAGTTAAAGTTGAACTACATTCAGCCGTTGGCTGTTAATTGGAGGTAGGATAATCAAGATAATTTTTTTCTAGTTTAACTAGGTCAGGATCTAATTTTTTATCAGTGTTAGATTGCATTTTTTCTGGTAAATTTAGTTGATACATAACCTGATTTTTCCTATTCTATTTGAGGAATAAAGAGCCTCTAACTCACAACCAAAGCAGGATACTTCTACTACAAAAAATTGATTTTTGAGAGGCTACAAGCTGTGATATAAGCATTTTTTTTTAATAATTAATTTTATTAAAAGTAGAGAGTAGTTAACTAATACTCTTAATAAACGACTGCGAATATTTTAGGCAGCCACAGTTGATTATTGCTAATCTTTTCCAACAGTTTTATATTTCTTTTTATGAAAGTGGATACCTTAAGACATAATGAATTCACTTGTCTAGACTAATTTTGAAACATTTGACAGCCTAGAAAATGTCTAAGTACAACATATTTATTGTTAGTTCTTAGAAGGGTCGAAAATTAATGTTCTCAAACATGGATCAATATTTAGCTCTGAGTTAAGAGCGTGAATAGTAATGTTTTTGCCATTGCAATCTCGATCAATAGTTTGCTCCATTTTAGGTAGTTTTCGTTTAGTGGATAGCCCCATCTGTTTTAACAGTCGATTAATATGGCGATCGCTTAACTCAATGCCAAATTCTCTCGCTAAATGTTTTCCTAGCCAATTGGCAGTCCACCGCCGGAATACATAACCATATTCTTTGGGGCTATGAGTTACCAACTCTTTCAAACGTTGTAAATATTGTTCGTTAACTTCTTGAGGACGACCTATGGGATGATCTTTCCATTTATGGGCTTGACCACACTTAGTTATTAGTATCCAATGCCTAGCTGTACCTGGAGCACAACCTATAGCTTCACAGATTTCTCTCTGGGTTTTGCCTTCATCTGCTAGAAGGATAATTTCAATTCTCTGGCGATATTGCCACGGTAGATTATCATCCAAATTATCCTGTAAGTGTTGGCGCTGAAAAGATGTTAAGTACTTACCGTTTGGGCCGAATTGAGTCGTTTTGATTTTGTAGTTCAATTGATTAGACAACATAAGTTTCTGATTAAGTATTTGCAATTCCAGTTGCTATTTTTCCAGTTTCTATTTCTTACAACTAGGGGTATTTCTGAACTATTGGCACTTATGCAGTTTTTGATCTCAATGTTGAGCAAATTTACTTGGGAATTGGTTTTCCCCTTGATTGCTGGTAGTTGCAAACGTGCATAATTATTTATTTGATCTAGTGATATCAATTTTATTTAATTAATTGATAAAAAAAACCTATATTAAGAGTTGATATCATGTCGGGTTGAATACTTATAAATAAACGACGGAGGAGTCAGGAGGACCGAGTCAGGAGGGAAGAAAGAAGAACCAACAAGCAACAAGCAAGAAGAAATAGTAGGAAAAGGAGAAAGTTTTTTTATCACGCTCTTATCCGGACATGATATGATTTGTAAACATAAAAAGCGTCGGAAGGAAGTACGCAGCGCCCGTTTTAACGGCTGGCAGAATAACGACACGCGGGTAATAAAGCGGAGTAAAATTCTGCTATACTAGAGGAATAAGGAACAAGGTTTGTCGCTATGACAAGAGTGCACTTTGCGGTGAAATTCCGGTGGACACCTGTAAGGGGAATTGATTTCCTACGACGGCTGAAAGCAAGCAGGCAGCTAGGACAGCGAGAAGATTGCTCCAACACCTACAGAGTAAAACCACTCGTGAAAGCTATAAAAAAAGTAAGCCCACAGCTAAATTTTTGATTTACGCCGAGGAGTTTAGAAGTCTGCCCTTCAGGCTTGAAGCAAATGTGGATTTATGAGGGGCTGCGTGCGGAAGTAAATTCCGCACTTTAAAAGCCCCGTCCCATTTGCGGTGGATTTCCCACAGAATCCAGGGTGTTTCAACCCCTGGAGATGTCAATTAAAGGAATTCAGTCTCTTAATATTTACTTAAAAAAATCAACTTTCAGCAGAACTGTCCAGGCAATCCATAAATGGATGGTAATGAATTGTTACGATAAGATGAGGTGTAAATTATATAAATACTATGCAACTAACTTGGTTAGATAGTAATTCCTGGCTAATTGAAATTGGAGGCAAACGACTTCTCATAGATCCTTGGCTCGTTGGCCCCCTGGTTTTTAGTAATCTACCTTGGTTGTTTAAAGGGGAACGCCTTACTCCCCGTGCCATTCCAGAAAATGTAGACCTCATTGTATTGTCTCAGGGACTAGAAGACCATGCTCACCCAGAGACACTTAAACAATTAGACAAAAATATTCATGTTATTGCTTCTCCCGCTGCGGCAAAAGTAGCACAAGAGTTTGGTTACTCTCAGGTAATCAGACTTGGTCATGGTGATACCTACTCTTTTGACAATAGTGTTGAAATTAGAGCAGTTCCCGGTTCACTCGTCGGCCCAACGTTAATAGAAAATGGTTACATTTTCAAAGACTTAAGCACTGACAATACAATATACTATGAACCCCACGGGAACCATTCTGAAGAAATCAAAGAATTTGCTCCTATAGATGTTGTCATCTCCCCAATTATCAATTTGAATTTGCCGTTAGTTGGGCCAATAATTAAAGGAAATGAAAGTGCTTTACAGGTGGCTCAATGGTTGCAACCTCAAGTCATGCTACCTACGGCAGCAGGAGGTGATGTAGATTTTCAAGGATTACTCATATCTTTCCTCAAAGCTGAAGGAAGTGTTGAGGAAACAAAATCTCTATTAGCTAAAAATAATCTGGCGACAAAAGTTATAGAGCCTCAGCCTGGAGAAAGTTTTGAAATACAATTAGAGCAACGACCATTAATTTATTAATTTGACCAAAAAATAAGGTTAATAGCCTTCCCTTTTGGGGTTAGTGATTAGGTCATGCTCTTATATATTTATGAACTGTACAACTATATTTTTTTCACAGATATTTGAGACAAAAGCATTACGCATTGACCAACGCCTAGATACGAAACTAACCAGTACCATTTGGTTGCAATTATATGAGGTATACTTTTGGGTTCAGCAGTGCCAATGCCTTTCTTCTGTTTAGTTTGATGACCTTCAATACTAGATTCTCTGTAGGATAACTATGGCCAACTTCCCTGGCAAAGGATTGGGATAACATTACCCTTACTTCGCTTTACGCCCATGCACTCAGAGACAGAGTTGCTAATTATGAATCCAGGGATGTTGGAGTCAGAAGGTATCCGCGTCGGAAGAAATTTAACCTCCATGAGTATCAGAGTTAATCTTTTAGTGAAAAATTGGGGTATGCGCCTCGCCCTTGTAGGGCGACCAGGGCAAACGCATCTAAATTCTAGAACCTTCTGCCGTTAAGCTTCAGAGAATTAATAAGTATAAATACTCACAAGCTTGACACCCTTGCCCTGTCAGAACTTCAAAATAAGATGCGTTTGCCCTGGTAAGGCGACTTTTTGATTGATTAAGGAAAGATAAGCTATAGTGTTAGGACTTACGCAGAGACGATGTATGTAGTGTTAAAAACTATAGCGCTACAGTTTTTGCACTCTATATATACTACCTCTGCGTAAGTCCTGAGTGTGATAGTCGCGGGCTGGCAGTCCAAGACATTAAACTGACACGGAGGGAAGCGTCAGACTGCCGTCAAGGTAGCAGCACCCGATGAAACGTCAACCCACCGAAGAGTTAAGGTTCAGCAGGAATCTCCGTGCCTGCCTCTTGCCTCCTACGGAGGAGCTGCGCTTTTCATGTCGCGCAGCGAAACAGAGGAGCTGCCTCCTACGGAGGAGCTAGGCTTTTCATGTCCCGCAGCGAAACGCTAACACGGATAGGATGTCAAACGGCCGGCTGAACCTAGACAACTAGGGTCTACTTAAGCCAAACCAGTCACACCTACTGATAACTGAAATGACATACTCCTGAGAGTGGGCAATTGCTACACTGCTGGATTTTTCAATAGCCACAGAACAAATCGCGGTTTTGACAGAGACAATATCCTCCCCTAATTATCAATAAAAATCTTTTGTTGACAATCATTTAATTATTGTGTATGATTATCAATAATTATAGATTTTTGATAAAATGCCGTGGCTCTTTATACACCATCTTCATTTAAAGCAGAACTAAATGAAAAAGGTTGGCGAATGACTCCCCAACGGGAGACAATTTTGCACATCTTTCAAAATCTGCCCAAAGGCAATCATCTGAGTGCCGAAGACCTTTATAATATGCTACAAAATAGGGGTGAAAGAATTAGTCTATCTACCATTTACAGAACCTTAAAGTTAATGGCAAGGATGGGAATCCTACGAGAACTGGAACTAGCAGAAGGACATAAACATTATGAAATAAATCAGCCTTATCCTCATCATCACCATCATCTTGTGTGTGTACAATGTAATAAAACAATTGAATTTAAGAATGATTCTATTTTAAAAATTGGTCTCAAGCAAGCTGAAAAATCGGGATTACATCTTTTAGATTGTCAGTTAACTATTCATACAATTTGTTATGAGGCTCTAAGAAAAGGATGGCCTTCCCTCGTATCTGCTGAGTGGTCTTGTCCACGGGCGCTTGCGGATGCAGAACACAGTGAATAAATCAAATTTGCTCAACAAAAAATACCCCTACCTCATCTCAAAGTTAGGGTAAAGACAGAAGCTAAAATTCTACCTAAATATACTCAAACTTACTTTTCTCTTGGTCGATTGGATATGGCAAGGAGACCTCGCCATCCCTCGACCGCTTCTTCAAAATTTTTAGTGGTAAATGGCAAAGCTTCTGTTATAATTGAATTAGTAGGTGTAGTTCCCGCCGATTTGAAGCCTGCTCTTGAGAATCAGGTTAGAGACTGCGGGAGCGTGATTTTTAGTGAAGCAGGAAGCTCCTCTCCCAAGCCTAACTAAAGGTTGGGTAAGTTTGGATAAGTTCAGTAGAATGGTTCAATATCAATCTCATTGAAGTTCAATTAGATAAATAGAAATAGTTTACATCCTCTCGACGTTGCCCTTGGGTGACAATGGGAAATTCCTAACTATCACTGATTAGGGGTTTCTATTGCCTTTTTACAGAGAATCTGCGCGTTTCATCTTGCGAAGCGTTTCATGTCGGCGACAGCCGAAAAGCGAAACAATGTAAGTACCTGTCTAATGATTCGAGCCTCTTTCCGGTCTAAAGGCGCGCTCCACAGACAAGACAGCGCCGCCAAAGGGGA
>NZ_JAAHGT010000058.1:8748-21272 GCF_010672385.1 Okeania sp. SIO2F4 | reverse complement strand
GCAGGAGTTAGAATTATTCCTCAATTTCTCTGTCCAAATCTTGCTGTTAATACTAACTTTTTGAGACTTTTCAACTCAATCTATGCGCACCCCCTCCAGACTTAAAAATGCCAAAAGTTTTATCTGTAAACACTTTCATATTTATTCAGCAAACCCTAATTAGCGATAAAAAAACTTTCTCCTCCTTATACCATTTCTCAAAAACTTTATCTATTTCAGAGTAGGAGACCCACCCCTAACCCCTCCCAGGAGGGTCGGAGGTAGGGACGTTGCATGGAACGTCCCTACAGAGAAGTAAAAATAAGAAGAATTGACATTAACCAGCCAGTAATTATCAAAAAAGTTATTCGGCCTGCCTAAATTACTTAATAATTGAAGTTCCACCCAAGTATAGCATTACTTTTGGTAATTGGTATTATAACTACAGGACTTACGCAACGGCACTAATTAGGGCTTGCTGAAACTATCTAAAAGAATTGATATATAAAGGTTTGATGCTTTTTTTTCTCCATAAAGTCTGGCTTTTTCTGCTTGATCAAGCAGAAAGTTAGGGTTCTCAGGAGAATAATTGCAGAAAAATTGAGGGATAAAATATTCGACTAACTCCTTTAAATTACCCATTTCTTCTGTCTCCTGTCTCCTGTCTCCTGTCTCCTCCCCTCACCCATAAGACTTTTGAGCGCAAACCCTAATTATAGTGGATATATCTGGAATTATGACCAAATTATACGCTATATATAGTTTTCCTGCGTAAGTCCTGGATTGTTTAAAATTTGACTCATATTGCTCCAGGCTTTTAAATTTTGACTATTATTATTAGACTTTTGACTTAGATTAACTTATCTAGACCATTAGACCTCTGGTGGAAAAGAGGGAGTAGTAGGGACGTTGCATGCAACGTCCGTACAGAGTAGGGAGTAGGGGGAAAGAATTGATGATTTATCAGAGATAATAGATTTTATTTTTGATTATCAGGCCTATGTCTATTAGATTTAAGATTCATACTAAATCCGGTTTCGATCGACACTATAGTGCTTAAAGGTAAAAGGTCAACACTAAATTGATGCTAACCGTAGCACAATTTAAGGTTCACACTCTAGTAGTCCATTTCATCAAAAATGAATGATGGGTTGAGACAAGGGGTAAAAATTTAATGGTTTATCCCCCAAATTCATCTTGACAGACCACTAGAAAGGTTTGGCTCCAAAACTGCTATTTTTGTCAATTATATATATAACGATGACAAATATTTTTTATCAATTTCAAAAGGGTAAATATACTACTGTCCCTTATCTACTAAAAATAACTCAACCTAGACAACCACAGACTTCTCCCATTGGCATTTTTGATAGTGGTGTAGGTGGAATTAGTGTTTTAAAAGAATTATACCGCCAACTCCCGAAAGAAACCTTTATCTACTTCGCTGATACAGCACGACTTCCCTATGGTACAAAATCTCAGACAGAGATTGTACAATTTGTGCGTCAAGTGCTAACTTGGATGCAAAAGCAGGGTGTTAAGATGGCGATCATTGCCTGCAATACTGCTACAGCAGCAGCAATAGATCGAGTAGCACTCGAATACAATTTTCCCGTTATTGGTATGATTGAACCTGGTGCAAACACAGTTGTACACAGGAGTAGCAAAAGAATAGGTGTCATCGCTACTCTACATACAGTTAAGAGCAATGCTTATCTGAATACTATTCTGAAAATCGATCCTTCGATTTTAGTATTTCAAGTAGGAGCTCCTACTTTAGTACCATTAATTGAACAGGGTCGGATCGATGATGTTTATACGTTGGAAGTAGTGCGACAATATCTTAAACCCTTAATCGCAAAACAGATAGATACTCTAATATTAGGTTGTACACACTATCCCCATCTGATACATTTGTTTAGACAAATTTTAGATAGTTCAGTACAAATAGTAGACCCCGCTATTGCTGTTGTTCGCACTGCTGCTCAGGAACTTCAGAGTTTGGGAAAATTAAGCGATCGCCCTCCTCATTGTACTAGCTTCTATGTGAGTGGGAACCCGGAAGAATTTGCTCAAAGGGTGCAACAATTTCTAGGTTTTACTCCAAGAGTAGAACAATTTTGCTTGGGAGTGGAAAGTGTGAAAATTCAGTCCGAATCTGTAGCTTAATTTCTAGTCAATTATTTGTGACAAGCATCACTGACATTTTATTTTTTTTGTATTTGGCGTTATTCTGGAAGTGATATTACACTCAGCAATGCCAAATATTTTTTTGTGAGTAGAAATTAAGATTAAACTAAATTTATTTTTTAATATTTAATTTTTCCTATTTTGATAAATTTAGGTATTATATCCAATCAGCTGGCTTCGGAGTGATATAATTATACCGTCAGTAGGGGCGGGCTGTTCGCCCCTACAATATTGACTATTCTTCCCTAATCCTGAATTATACCAATGCTACCGGATTTGATATTACTTCATCTTCATCAAGTTAAATTAGTTTTTTTTATACTATATCGATAAAATCAATGTTACAAATAATCAAAGTATGAATAAATTATACAATCTCTTTACTCATATTAATTTGTAGCAAAAAAATTCAATAGGTATTGGCCTACATAATTAGTTATTAATCCACATATTTATATATAGCGCTACCCATTAAAGTTAGGATATTTCTAAATCCTGAAACCCTTTGACAGTTTACTATTCCCTCTGACCTATTGCCCATTCCCGATTCAAGTAGCGCTATAAAATATATTTTAAATTGTTACAAAAGTGCATTTGTTGTGATAAACTTCCCAATAACAATTAGGTAATTAGTGAGGAAAAATTTTATGGTTGATGTTAGAGTTCTAATTGAGAACGTAGTTTCTCAAGGTGACGCAGATACTTCTGTATTCTTTTCTCCAGTATGGGTGGGGTTTCATGATGGTAACTTTGACCTCTTTGATATTGGTGGAGATGCTACTGAAGGTATAGAAAGGGCAGCTGAAGATGCTGATTTTGATGCTATAGCTGGTGAGTTTGCTAATAGTGGAGTTGGCTTTACTGATGGGGTAATTTCAAGCTCTGATGGAGCTTTTGCCCAAGGAAGTCTAGGTATTGGAGCATTTGACGTAGATGCAACTCAGGGCAGATACTTGAGTTATGTCTCCATGATATTACCTAGTAACGATGCTTTCATTGGTAATCAAAATCCCACAGCACCACGTGTAGAGATTTTTGATGAGAATGGAAATTTCCTAGGAACTGATTTTGTAGTTCCTGGATCTCGAGTCAGGGATGCAGGAACAGAAGTAAATGATGAAATTCCTGCAAATACAGCAGCACTAGATCAGCAAGTACCCGATACAGGTGACGATGAAAATGGTACAGTTGAATTCCACCCTGGTTTTATTGGTAGTGAACGAGAAGGCAGCGATGAAGTAGGAGGTATTTTAACAGCACGCGAAGATGCAGATTTCACAACAGAAAATGACGGAGTAGATTTTGGAACAGCTCGCATCACTGTTTTACAAGATATTGTTGGTGATGCTGAGGACGACCTAATTAGCGGAACTGCTCTACCCGATAGTATCTTCGGTCTTGCAGGTGACGATACTTTAAATGGTTTTGCTGAACGAGATTGGGTAGTTGGTGGTCGTGGTAATGACTTGCTCAGAGGTGGTGATGGTGACGATATTTTAGAAGGTCGTCTTGGATTCGATCGCTTACTTGGTGGTGATGGTGATGATATATTGAGAGGTGGTCAAGGTCGCGATTTCCTCAATGGTGGTGCTGGTAACGATACTCTTATGGGTGGTGCTAGTATTGACTTCTTCATCTTTAACACTAATGACACATTTGCTCGGAATGATCTCGGAGTAGATACAATTAAAGATTTCAATCAAGGGCAAGATTTTATTCTTCTGGATCTAGATACTTTCGATGCCCTCCAGAGCGACCCCGGTAGCAGAACCGATCCAGGATTTACCGTTTCCAGTGAATTTACTGTAGTTGCTACAGATGGAGCAGCAGCTACTTCAGAAGCTTTCATTGTTCACAGTACACAAAGTGGGAATTTGTACTACAACCCAAATGGTGCTACAGCAGGTTTTGGTAACGGTGGTCGCTTTGCTACCGTACTTCCTGAATTAACTACAGATGACTTTATTCTGCGAGCTTAATACTGCTTGAGTAAAAGTTAGGTATTTGTTGGGGGTGGGTTTAGGCAAAAGCAACAACAAGCAAAATCTCTAACCCCCAACCCCTAGCTCTAATATGAGTTTGTAGTAGGGCTTTAGCCCACAAAATCTTGGTACAGAGAAACAGGGTTGTTTAACAGTATAGTAATATCATGTCCGGATAAGAAGTGATATCAAATCCGGTAGTATCGGTATAAAAAAGCAGAGAAACCGGGTTTGTATCAAATGCCTTACAATACTAACATTTACCTCCCACAAACCCGGTTTCTTGTAACTCCGAAGCAAGCGAATTTGATATGATAAAAAAGTTTTTGTTTGTAGTAGGGCTTTAGCCCGTTAAATATCTATCTTATATCATGTTTGGATAATCACTTATAATAAAGTTTTTGTTTGTAGTAGGGCTTCAGGGCTTCAGCCCTATCTACAGTTGGGACTCAAGCCCTACTACGAACTTTAATTATAATAACTATTTAACCGAATATAATATTAGGGCTAAAGCCCTACTACAAGCTTTAATTATAACTATTCAACCGGACATTATATAAGATAATATTTCATGGGTTAGAGCAATATTACGAGAGATTCTAATTATAACTATTAAACCGGACTCTATATCACTAATCTTTCTAACATTTCCCTATGCTTCCACACAGGAGCAAGAGTATTTGCAGCTATCATCCCACTAACTGCTACTGCAGGTAAACCAATACCAGGAAAAGTAGAATCTCCACAACATAACAACCCTGGTAATGGCGTATTCGGTCCAGGAAACAATCCCTCCCCTGCACGAATTGCTGGACCATAGGACCCCCGGTGACGGCGAAGAAAGCGTTCGTGAGTGAGGGGAGTCCCTATCAATGTCACTTCACAACGGGAACGCACATCAGGTATTATTCGCTCTAACCCTTGCCACATTATCTCAGCTCTTTGTTGTTTTAGTTGTACATATTCTTGACTCTTTCTATCCATACCTTGCCATAATTGATATGGTTCGTTTCCAGGAGTATAAACATGAATAACGTGTTTTCCTGGGGGTGCAAGAGTAGAGTCTATTAATGATGGAATAGATACTAATACAACATTTTGGGGTGCATCTATTTTATCCCAGTTATTGACAATAATATGGTGACACGCCAGATCGGGTTTAATATCTGTGGCATCAATACCCAAATGTAAGTGCATAAAACTGTTACATTCTGGTGTTGCTTGTCGTTGTTGCCGAAAAGATTTTGACACTATACCCTCTGGCAGTAATTTCAAAGTATCCCAGACAGAAGCATTTGAAATTACTGCTTGCTTTGCTCGAATTTCCTTTCCATTCCGCAACAAAACGCCAACAGCACGCCCACCTTTAACAACCACCTCTTGCACATGAGCATTCAACATCAATTGACCGCCGTGACGTTGTAACCCCCGCACCAAAGCATCAACTATTGCTCCACTACCACCAATAGGATAGTCAAGTACAACTCCCGGTCGATACCATTCAGCAAACATAAATGCAACTTCAGCAGCAATAGTACCATTTGCAGGCAAACCTGAAAGTAGGAAGCAAAGTAAATCAAGCCAATTTCGGATAAAAGAATCTGTGACAACCCCTTCAATAATTTGGGAAAACGCTCCCGTTAACTGAGCAACATTAAAAATGTGTTTTGCCATAGTAGGTAGAAACTGCCCCATGGTTATTATTCCTCCTAAGTCAAAACGGAGAGAAGCAGGAGGAATAGCGATCGCTGCTTCTGCTAGTGGCGCCATAACTTTTTGGAGTTTACGCCATTCTCCCACAGCACCCTCACCTCTCAACCTTTGGAGAACATCACAAAATTGGTCTGCACCCACCGATGTATCAAATTTGCCCTCTGGTAAACAACAACCCCAAGTGTCATAAGTTACGCAGGGTACTTCTTCGCCGATAGCATCCAAAACTTGTGCTAGTGGGTTAGTAGAGGGGCGATAGGAAAGACCGGAATGTAAAGATGGTCCAGAATCAAACTTAAACCCCTGACGCTCAAAACTATGAGCAGCACCTCCAGGAATAGAATGACTTTCGCAAACTATGACATCAAAACCATAGTGTGCTAGTAAAGCGGCACAACTTAAACCACCAATTCCACTACCAATTACAATTACATCTGTTTGAGACATTTTATTTGGTTAATTCGTTAATTTAGCCATTTATCTAAAAGGATAGCATTCAATAATTAATAATTAACAATTACCTCTTTTGTAAGAACTTGTTTGAAATGTATGAATTTTGATTTAGATCCCCCCTACCCCCCTTGAAAAGCTATCCCTTATCAGCAACTCCTCAAACCCTTTGGAATGGGGGTTGGGAGATGGGGAGGTCGGGGGGAGAAAACCTCTAATTAAATACATTTACTCTCCCAAGATATCCATCGAATGGTAAACACATAACTTGTCTATAATGTCTAAATTTTATGTTAAGAAAGATGTTTATAAAGCATAGCTTGAAAAGGGGGGAAATACAAGGTCAAGTCCCCCTTATTAAGGGGGATGCGCGGGGGATCGATGACTTCTCAAACAACTTTTAATAGAAGGATTTGTTAAAAGGAAATTTTTTTCTCCTTAAAAGGAGAGGCTTTATACCTTAATTTTCCCGTAAATATAAATTAGGTTAGGAGTCGTGTAAGAATAATCTGAACAGTTTTTTTGATGGAAGCTATATTTCACAATCTATTTCAGATAAAATTTCTATAACTTATTTTTAGATAATGCCTGAGTGAATTATTATCAATAATATGGATCGATAACCCATAAATATCGGATTTTTAAGTAGTGCGAAATTAGAAAAAAGTGGCAGATGCAGAACTAAATCAAGCTCAAAAACCAGGAATTTTTCCCTTTTGGAAAAATGCAGAAAAATCAACAGTATAACTATTCCCTATTACTTATTTCCTATTCCCTGGCCTCAGCAAAATACTTTTTCAGCAAGCCATAATTAGTATTATACTCAACACCATAAAAATTCAGTAAAACTACGGGTGACATTTTTGACTAGCCTGAATTATCTTTAGTATTAAAGGGCTGACAATTCCTGCTATATTGTCCTATAACTAAGACCTTAAAGAGTAATAATTATTACTTTTTGCTTATAGAATAACTAATCAGGCTGATTATCTAACTCCAAAGGTGTATCTACCAATAACCACCCTTTAGGAGTAAGAAAAATGTTAACTGCAGATCTTCAGATTAATCATAAATTAGAAACCCCTAATTTTTTATCTCCAAATCTTGTTTTTATTGATTCACAAATTGAGGATTATCAATTCTTAATTTCAGGCATTTATGAAGGAATAGATGTAGTTGTTATTCCCCAAAATAAAGACGGAATCAAACTTATTACAGCGACTCTAGAAAAATATATAAACTATCAGCAAAAATTAGATGCTATTCACATATTTTCCCACGGTAGTCCTGGCAGTTTAAAATTAGGAAATATATTTCTAAATCAAGACACTATTAAACTGTATAAAAATCAGATTCACAAATGGCAAGCAGCACTAAACATAACAGCAGACATCTTACTTTATGGTTGTAATGTTGGAGCGGGAATAGGTGAAAACTTTGTCCGGAAATTACATCAACTAACTAAAGCAAATATTGCAGCTTCAGTTAATCTTACAGGTGCTTATCCTGGAGATTGGAAATTAGGATTTACTACTGGAAAAATTACAGCTCCTAAAGTATTAAAACCAGAAATAATGGCTAATTATAATGGTACTTTAGTCACTATTACAGTCACCAATAATAATGATAGTGGTGCTGGTTCCTTAAGACAAGCGATCGCCGATGCAAACCCAGGAGATACAATTGAATTTGACCCCAGTTTAGCCAATCAAACTATTACTCTAACTTCTGGTCAATTAGAAATAGATAAAGACCTAACTCTTGATGGTGGAAATGCTCGTAATTTAACCATTAGTGGCAATAATGCTTCTAGAATTATAGACTACCAAGTAACTCTTAATTTTAGTTTACTACCTGAAAATCCCGATCTAAAAACAGAACCTCTAATAATAAAAAATCTAACATTTGCCGATGGAAAAACGACAGAAATAGGAAAAGCTGGCGCTGGTGGTGCTATTAGAACCGACAATTATACAGAATTAATTGTTGAAAATAGTACCTTTATTAACAATACAGTTAGTGGTAGAGGTGGAGGAGCAATTTACAGTGGTTATAATAGTAAAGCCACAATAATTAATAGTAAATTTGATAATAATGATAGTAGTCAAGCTATTGAAAATGCTGAAAAATTAGGCGAACATGCCGGTGGTGCAATTTTAATTTGGAGTGAAAGTGAATTAACTATTGAAGGCAGCGAATTTACCAATAATAAAGGTGCAAATGGAGGTGCAATTAATAACTTATTAAGTCAACTCACAGTAGAAAATTCTATCTTTAAAAATAATGATTCTACAGCAGGTGGAACTAAATCATTTTCTGGTCATGGTGGGGCAATTTATACTGATGGTGCTAGTCTTCATACTGACAATCTTGGTGACACAATTAGAATTAGTAATAGTCTATTTGAAGGAAACAAAGCTGCTGGCGAAGGAGGTGCTCTATTTTTATTTGGTTATCCTCCAGATGAAATAATTGTCGAAAATAGCACCATTATTAATAACTATGTTATTGAAGGTTTGAAAGGATATAGTATAGGTGGCGGAATTAGAGCAGGCAATGCTGAATTCACATTAACTAACAGCACTGTTGCTAATAATTTAGCCTTGACTCAAGGTGGCGGTTTATGGGTAGGAGGAAATGAAACTACAGCGACAGTAATTAATAGTACCTTTTCTGAAAATACTGCTTTGCCTGTTAAACTAGATTCTAATCGACAACCCATAGTTGATAGTAATGGAAATTATGTTGTAGATGAGGAATCTGATATAACCACAGCAATAGGTGGAGCAATGACTCTTTTTGTTCCTACTACCATAACTAACTCTACTTTTGCCAATAATTATGCCGGATGGTGGGGCGGTGCATTTACAGGTAATGAGTCTGCCACAACAACTAACTCAATTTATTATAACAATACAGCAGGAAATCCCTTCGATCGAGCTAATCAAACAGCAAATCAATTAAATGATGGCGGGGGTAATATTCAATATCCCGATCGAACTAATACTAACGATCAAAAAATAACAGCAAATATTACTGTTGCCGATCCCCTACTAGGAGAACTACAAGAGGTTAATGGTGTATTAGTGCATCCTTTATTATCAGGAAGTCCTGCCATTGATGCAGGAGTTAATACTGATGCACCGACCACAGATCAGTTAGGCAATACTCGCCTCGTAGATGGCGATAATAATGGGAGCGAGATTGCTGATATTGGTGCTGTTGAGTTTATCCCTACATCATGTATAACAGGAGACAGCTCAGATAACTTACTCAACGGTACATCAGATGATGATTGTATTGATGGTCTTGTCGGTAATGACACTCTAATAGGTGCTACTGGCAATGATACTATTAATGGAGGTGGTGGCAATGATACAGTAGGTGGAGGTGCGGGTAATGACAAAATTAACGGTGATGCAGGTGATGACTCTCTCACTGGTTGGATAGGTAATGACATTATTGATGGAGGTGATGGTTTCGACACTCTCCAAGGTGGCGATGATGCTGACACCCTCAACGGTGGTGGTGATGCAGATACTCTCAAAGGAGGTACAGGGAATGACCTACTCAATGGCGATCGTGGGGACGACTTTATCCAAGGTCAAGCAGGTGATGATGAACTTAACGGTGGTGATGGTCAAGATACAGTTGGTGGTGGTAATGGTAAAGATATTATCAACGGTAATGCAGGTGATGACTCCCTCACTGGTTGGTTGGGTAATGACACTCTAACAGGTGGTACAGGAAATGACATTCTTAAAGGTGGAGATGGTCTAGATATTCTTAATAGCGAACAGGGTACTGATACCTTAACAGGTGGTAGTAATAGCGATCGCTTTGTCTTTGATATTGGCAGTCAATTTAACCTAACTGATATTGGTTCGGATATTATTACAGACTTCAATAGTGCTGAGTTAGACAAAATAGTTCTAGATAAAACTACTTTTAGCAGTTTAGGTAGTGCAGTTGGGGATGGTTTCAGCATTATAGCAGAATTTGGTGTTGTTGAAAGTGATGCAGCAGTAGCTACTAGCAGTGCTCAGATAGTTTATAATTCTGCTAATGGTCAACTTTTCTATAACACTAATGGTGCAACTAGCGGTTTCGGTGATGGAGGTCTGTTTGCAACTTTAGATAATCAAGCAAACTTGCAAGCTGAAGATTTTATATTAATGTAACGTCTAGCGGTACTGCTGCTGTTGCTTGGGAATAACAACTGAATAACCTTGCGATCTACTGAAATGAATTTTCTAGGAACATTTTTATAGATAGAATGTTCCTCAATTCTTTGATTTTCCTATATAGTAATAGACTTTGTGTAACTCGAGTTCACATCTTGTTAAGCGTAGCTATTTTGTGATTGATTCTAGTAAAATTCTTTTTTTTAGCAGAGCAAAGAAATATCCCCTCTAGTCTGCTTTTAATTTTGTGTGTTTTGCTATTTAGTTTTTCTGTGTTTAGCAGGGGGATATTTCACTATAGATAGTGAACCAGTTTATTTTGTATATCTCAAGAGTCTACTATGACTTTTCTCAAATTTTAGTCTTTAGAAGTCCGATAACTTAGAATAATAAGATAGTACAAAATATATGAATAAAGCACCACTATACTCATTTACGTGGAGTTGAGTAGATTATTAAACTTTGCCTAGTTACGAATAAATACCGGGAAAATATATCCCATATTACACATTATTAAGTTTACCACTGAAGGAACCTGCACGCCAGCACTTTGTTCAAGTTCCAGCTTTGATATACTTAATATCATCTAAGCTGGGGATATATTCCTAAATACCATTAAAGCAGTATATTTTTTGTTTGTCAAGACCCTTTTATAAATTATTATAAATATTGAGTCTTAAGCAATGGCCCCACTCTCTACACAAGCTTTCTTAACCCGTAAGTCATAATTTCTGCTAAGTTATCAGCCAGTATCCTGAAGCTATTTTTAAGTTTCCATTTGCCAACTTTTGTTGGTTGTAAAAAGCCATGAGCTGTAGTATTTCTGAGAGCTTTTGCTAACTTAAATGCCTCCTCCCAGTGGCAAACAGCTTGCGATTTGACAAGCCACTGGTTAATATTTGTTTTATCGCCATCATTTACTCCAAGGAACTCAGCGATCGCCTCATCTTCCTTACTCAACCATTTCTGAAGATTTGATTTTTGTTTGGGAATCGGTGGTTCTAATTTCTGGTAAGTTGGTAAGTTACACTTGTTGATAAAATCGTGAATAATGTTTAGGTTAGTACCTTTTTCAAAATAGTTCATCAATCCTTTATAAGTAATTTCAAAACCTGAATAAGCAATAACAAGTCGCCATTGAAATCCTCGAAACTTTTCATGTGCAGTACGACCTTTCTTACGATAACAACTTTCATCGCCAATAGTAGGATGTTTCCAATCAACTGCTGCCTGTGTTAGAGCTACTCCTCTAGTAACAGCTTTGATAACTTTGTCTATATGTTCTACATCCTCAGAGTGCTTTGGAGAAAAATAAACAAGCTTTTGTTGAATCATAGTGCGTTTACTCTGGTCATCTTTCCAAGAATTGTCAGGTTCAAAAATATTCCAGACATCATTCCAAACATCTCTCAAATTTTCTGCTACTTTTGCGGAATATTCTATGTTTTTTTCCGATTCCGATGTGGAATGTTCCATAATTTTTGCCTAATTTTTAGAGACGTGATAACTGATATTAAATCCAGTTGAATACTTTATTATATAGTTTGGGCAGTAGGGGAGTGGGGGAGCAGGGGAAATTGAATATTGAAGTAATTACAGAATTATGAACATATTTTAGATCGCCGAATTCAAAATCATCCCAAAATTTCAATAACTATAACGTTGCAGTTTAGGGTCAGACCCCTCATTTAGTCTCCAAACCCTCATCTAAAATCAGGTTTAACACTTAACTATATATTTGGCAGAGATTGTTGATAGGGAGATGGGGAAATTGAATATTGAAGTAATTACAGAATTATGAACATATTTTAGATCGCCGAATTCAAAATCATCCCAAAATTTCAATAACTATAACGTTGCAGTTTAGGGTCAGACCCCTCATTTAGTCTCCAAACCCTCATCTAAAATCAGGTTTAACACTTAACTATATATTTGGCAGAGATTGTTGATAGGGAGATGGGGAAATTGAATATTGAAGTAATTACAGAATTATGAACATATTTTAGATCGCCGAATTCAAAATCAT
>NZ_JAAHGT010000058.1:0-8738 GCF_010672385.1 Okeania sp. SIO2F4 | reverse complement strand
ATCTAAAATCAGGTTTAACACTTAACTATATATTTGGCAGAGATTGTTGATAGGGAGATGGGGAAATTGAATATTGAAGTAATTACAGAATTATGAACATATTTTAGATCGCCGAATTCAAAATCATCCCAAAATTTCAATAACTATAACGTTGCAGTTTAGGGTCAGACCCCTCATTTGGTTCCCAAACCCTCATCTAAAATCAGGTTGAACACTTAATCAGGACTTACGCAAAATGTTAAATCATACACCATTTGTAGAGGGAAACGACCGTTTGCCCCTACTAGATATGCTGGTTCTGCGTAAGTCCTGATGATAACTGATAATTGAAAAGGGGCGATGGATAGCGATCGCCCCAAAATTATTTAATCATCTACAAATGTTTCTGAATTCTAAATTCTGAATTCTAAATTCTTAGAGCAACCCGATCGCCTATCTCAACACTTGCTACCGGACTATCAGCTTCAGAAGGAGGCACAACTTGATAAAACTTCGGCAAATATTCAGACCAATTAGCCAAAATAGCCTTAGCTTTCTCACTACCAGTCTTTTCAAAGTGTAACGAAATCAATTCCTGCAACTGCGCCTCACCTGCTGGTGTAGATACGCGCTGAATAGAAACAATTTCATTATTCACCCTGGCAGGAAAATCACCATCCTCATCCAAGAAATAACCAATTCCTCCAGTCATACCAGCACCAACATTACGACCTGCTTTACCCAAGCAGACAATAACGCCACCAGTCATATACTCACAAGCATGGTCTCCAACACCTTCAATAACTGCCTTACCCATAGAATTCCGGACAGCAAAACGTTCCCCTGCTTGACCATTAGCCAACAAAATACCGCCAGTCGCACCATATAAACAAGTATTCCCAACAATCACATTTTCCTCTGGAGCATAACCTGCTTCTACAGGTGGCTTAATAATAATCTCCCCACCGTGCATTCCCTTGCCAACATAATCATTAGCCTCACCTTGTAACGTTAAGGTCATTCCTGGCAAATTGAAAGCACCAAAACTCTGACCAGCACTACCATTAAATGTGAGATTAATCAACCCCTCAAAACCAGTATTGCCATAACGAGAAGCGATCGCTCCTGCTAACCTTGCTCCCACAGTACGGTCAGTATTAACAATCTTTATTGTCTTGGAAACACTGCCCTGGTTGCGAATTGCAGCTTGAATTTCCCGGTCTTCCAACAGTACGTCGTCTAAAACACAACCGTTGCTATGAACTTTTTCATGCTTTAACCAATCTCGGTCAGTGCGAGTATCTGGTAAGTTAACCAAACAGTCTAAGTTCAAACTTTCTGTTTTAGTTAACTGTACATTTTCTCGTGCTTTCAGCAAATCTGCACGACCTAATATTTCACTGAGAGAACGATAACCTAACCTTGCTAAAATAGTTCGTACTTCCTCAGCAATAAACCAGAAGAAATTAACCACATTTTCTGGCACCCCAGTAAATTTCTTACGCAACTTCTCTTGCTGAGTTGCCACACCAACTGGGCAATTATTAGTATGACAAATTCTTGCCATAATACAACCTTCAGCAATCATCGCAATAGAACCAAAGCCAAATTCTTCAGCACCCATCAAAGCAGCTATGATTACATCCCAACCAGTTTTCAGACCACCGTCTACGCGGAGGGTAACGCGATCGCGCAGTTTATTTTCCATCAATACCCGATGTACTTCACTCAAACCTAATTCCCAAGGACTACCAGCGTGTTTGATTGAACTTAGAGGAGAAGCACCAGTACCGCCATCGTGACCAGAAATTTGAATGACGTCTGCATTAGCTTTAGCTACACCAGCAGCGATCGTACCGATACCAATTTCTGCTACCAACTTCACGGAAACACCAGCATTAGGATTAATTTGGTGGAGGTCAAAAATTAACTGTGCCAAATCCTCAATGGAATAAATGTCGTGGTGAGGAGGGGGTGAAATCAGGGTAACTCCTGGTTTAGAGCGACGGAGTGTGGCAATGTAGTTGCTCACTTTTTTGCCTGGTAACTGACCGCCTTCACCTGGTTTTGCTCCCTGAGCAATTTTAATTTCTATCTGTTTGGCATTCATCAGATATTCTGGAGTCACACCAAACCGACCCGAAGCAACTTGTTTAATAGCAGAAGAAGCGGTGTCACCATTTCGTAATCCCTTGAGATGAGGGAATAAACCAGATAAACCTTGACCGTTAACATCGTCTAAAATTTTAAATCTTGTGGGGTCTTCTCCACCTTCGCCAGAATTAGATTTGCCACCTATGCGGTTCATAGCGATCGCCAAAGTTTCATGCGCTTCCCGTGACAATGATCCTAGAGACATTCCACCAGTACAGAAACGTTTCATTATTTCTGCTGCGGGTTCTACTTCCTCTATAGGTATAGAAGGGGAATAGCTATTCAAATCCAACAAATCTCGTAAAGCTGTTACTGGTCGTCCTTGCAAATATTTCCGGTAAACTTCATAGTGATCGTACTGCGTTGTTTCTTGGTGTTTGCCATTACCATTGCCGTTAGCATGATTAAACGTTGCAACTGCCTTATGGAGTGCTTTCGACATTTCCGGACTATTCATATGATATTCTCCAGTGGGGCGATATTGCACAAACCCATAATTTTCCAGCTTTTTAATATTCAATTCTGGGAACGCCCGATGGTGGAAAGAAATCACTTCTTGTGCTAACTCTGGTACTGTTAAACCACCCATTCGAGACGTAGTTCCCCGGAAAGCTAATTCTAATAAGTCTCCACCAATACCAATAGCTTCAAAAATCTGCGCTCCCTGATAAGAAGACAATAAAGAAATTCCCATTTTAGAGAGAATTTTCAATAGTCCTGCTTCTACTGCTTTGCGATAATGTTTCTGCGCTTCTTCGATAGTGATTTTTGTAATTTTGCCCCGTTCCATTTGGTTTTGAACCGTCGAACTAGACCACCAAGCACGGACAGACTCTAATGCTAAATAAGGATGAACCGCACTTGCTCCATAACCAACTAAACAAGCAAAATGATGGGTACTCCAACACTGAGCTGTTTCTACCACCAAAGATGCTTTCATCCGCAACCGTTCTTTAATCAAGTGATGGTGAACTGCACCTACAGCTAACAGAGGGGGAATGTAAGCAAATTCTGCACTTATTCCCCCATCGCATTTGTCAGATAGAATAATAATTTCCTGACCATTCTGAACTGCTGTTGCTGCTCGTTCGCACAGGTTATTTACTGCTGTTTGCAGTCCTTCTGGTCCAGTAGGGACGTTGCATGCAACGTCCACTACAGGAAATAGAGTAGAAAGAGTTTCTGTAGCAAATGCTGAGTCTTGAATTTCTGTGAATTCTGCTTCGTTTAATACTGGTGATTCTACTTTTAATAAGCGTGCATTTTCCGCACTAACTTCTAATAAATTACCACGCTTACCGAGTAGCATATTCAATGACATTACCATTCCTTCCCGCAGTGGGTCAATGGGAGGATTTGTCACTTGAGCAAATCTTTGTTTAAAATAGTCATATAGTAAATGAGGACGTTGGGAAAGAACTGCTAGGGGAATATCATCACCCATACAAAATGTTGGTTCTTTACCCAAATTTGCCATATCACTAATCACCATATCCATGTCTTCCAAACTATAGCCAAAAGCTGTTTGTAGTTGGAGCAGGGTTTGTGATTCTAATTCAGTATTAGCTGCAAATGACTGCTTTGCTATCTGCTTTCTGTGTTTTAACCATTCTCCATAAGGTAGTCGGGAACTGACACGTTTTTTAATTTCCCAATTTTTGAGAACTTCATTAGTGCTTAGGTCTACAGCGATCGTTTGTCCAGGACCGAGGCGACCTTTTTCAACTATTTCTGCTTCTGGTATTTCAACTACTCCTGCTTCAGACGCTACGATAATTAGGTCGTTCTTAGTAATGCAATAACGTGCTGGTCGCAAACCATTCCGGTCTAGAGCTGCCCCCACTTGTTTACCATCACTAAATACTAATAGTGCCGGACCATCCCAAGCTTCCTGCAAACCACTATAATATTCGTAAAAATCAACAATTTCTGGATATTCTACTAGGTCTGGCTGATTTCTGTATGCTTCCGGCACCATAATCATCAATGTTTCTAGTGGGGAGCGTCCGGAACGTACAATTAATTCCATCACGTTGTCTAGATTTGCCGAGTCACTACTTTTAGCATCAACAAAAGGCTTTAACTCATCCAGTCGTGACTCCCAAATAGAAGAACTCAGACTATCTTCCCGCGCTTTCATCCAATTAATATTTCCCAACAGAGTATTAATTTCTCCATTGTGACCAAGCAAACGCATCGGTTGAGCGAGAGGCCATCGCGGCATTGTATTAGTGCTGAAGCGTCGGTGGTAAACAGCGAAGGAACTCTTATAAGCTGGATTTTTCAGGTCTGTGTAAAATTCTCCCAGCACTGCGGAGCGCACCATACCTTTATATACAATAGTGCGACAAGAGAAGGAGCAAATATAGGCATCTATCCCCCAAATAAAACCTTCTTTTTCTAAAGCACAACCAATATTACGACGCAATAAGTAGAGCGATCGCTCTAAGTCATCCCCTTGCAATTTGTCGGAACTGACAATTATTTGTTCAATTTGTGGTTGGTTTGCTCGTGCTTGTACTCCCAATACTTCTGGTTTAACTGGTACAACTCGCCAACCAATTACTGTTAGACCTTCTGTAGTTATTGTTTTTTCAATTGCCTGACGTGCTATTGCTGCTTTCTTTTCCGTTTGAGGCAAAAATATCATTCCTACCCCACAGTTAGTAGGGTTTAATTCTAAGTTTTCAGACAGCAACTCCCAAGGAACTTGAGTCATTAAACCTGCCCCATCCCCTGAATCTTGGTCTGCACTACAACCACCGCGATGCTCTAAACAAGTTAGAGCAGGTAAAGCTTTCAATATAATTTCATGGCTTTTTTTCCCTGACGGGTGAGCAATAAAACCTACTCCACAGGCATCTCGTTCTTCTACCAACCATCTTTGGCCTTGATAAGTTTCTTTATTTGCTTTTAGATTTGTGTTAGATTCATTCATGTTTAATTTACCCATAACATTTTAACTTTAAAGAGGGTGTCACCCTTGATATAGAAGTTTTCTTCTAAGTTGTTTTGTTACTTGCTTAAACTAAATACACTACATAACAAGTTGAACAACGGAGTGAAATTTTAATCTTGTTTGAAGGTTGATATAATAGCTGATATAGTCATTAGTATTTTCCTCATTCTCTTTCAAAACATATAGAGAATACTTGACAAAAATAGCAGGCTATGTATAAGCACATATCTGGCATACAATTTCCCCACGAAAACCTGCAAAACTATTTTTCTTGCTATTTCATAAATTATCTTAATGATTGAGAGAAAATAATTGTGATACAAAAAATACCCTACGCTCTATTCAAGATTTATGACAAAACAGGAGCGACACACTAATTTGTTGTTTTTTGATTCAAGTTAAATCTCTATAATGCAATATTTTCAACTACTTTGACCTTAAACCTCACATAATGCCAATCATTTTATGTGTAGTTGGAATTGTTCTACTTAATTATAGTCCAGTGTTTCTTCTATCAACTAAGCTCTATATATTTTTTAATTTTTTCAGTTCAGTCTCATTTCTGGCAGAATGGCCTTCTATAAAACCCATTTGATAGCTATTTAAAAATAGATAGGGAGGTGGGGAGTATTTTTCAACCTGCTTGGTCCGCTACCAGGTGCGCCGTGTGACCGTGATTGCAGTGCTTTGGGCGGGTTTCCCGACAGTCACGCAACTGCCCTTCACCCAGCGTCTCTCAAAGAGATACCCGAAGTGCGCGGGGTCGCAGGAGCTTTTTCCCTTATGCCTTCCCTCCATCTTCGCGCCTCCTGACTCCTGACTCCTGACTCCTGACTCCTAGTAAAAAACGCGGGTCCCTGACAAAGATACCTTTAGGGGTTCTATAGGGTGACATTCATTAATGGATAATGGATAATTGCGAACTTGATAATTACAAGAAGGTTTTAACCGCACGGGAATTGAATCTAAGGAATATTGTCTTTGTTTTCCCCTATCCAAGGGGAGGCTTCAAGGCACGAATTATTTAATAATTAATTATTAATTATTAATTATTAATTTTTCGGTAAAATTTACTAAGCATAGAGTCAGTTCTAATACCAGAGTTGATATTCTGTCCACAATAATATTAAGCTCAAGAGTATTTCTCGGAAATCTAGCAACTATAAATAATTTTTGATTTTTTCTAGTATTTTCTACATAGATTCATAGATATGGTATATGAAGATTTGATATAGATTTGGAAAAAGCTGGAATTGGGGGTGACAGTAATAGGGGTAACTTTGCTATGGTTGATCTGGTATCCAATTTAACTCAAACCTATAAATAAAATATTTATCTATCAGTATGTAATTTGATAAGATAGACTATCAGACTTATATTTATACTGAATATTTAATGGCCTTTGAGTTAAGGAGACCAATTTAACATAACTCTTTTCTTTTGGAGAGCATCAAACAATGGTACAACTTAAAGAAGCATCTCAAACTCCTAAGTTATCTATATCTTCTGCCTTACAAGGAGCTGCTACTACAGAACGCCCTTGGGGGTCATTTACTACTTTAGAAGAAGGAACTGGATATAAAATCAAGCGCATAGAAGTCAAACCAGGACATCGACTCAGCCTACAAATGCACTACCATCGTAGTGAGCATTGGGTTGTCGTTTCAGGAACTGCTAAGGTTACCTGTGGGGATAAAGAGGAAATTCTAGAAAATAATCAATCTACTTATGTGCCTCAGTGTACTTCTCATCGCTTGGAGAATCCAGGAGTTATTCCTCTAGTATTGATTGAAGTACAAAATGGAGAGTATCTTGGAGAGGATGACATTGTTCGTTTTCAAGATGATTATGCTCGAGCAAAGTCTTAATTAAACTGGTAAGCCCAAAAATTTTCTCAATGATTAACTTGAGCGAAGCAGCAGCCCAAGAGATTATTCGTCTTCAGTCCAAACAAAATCAACCAAATGCCTTATTTCGTTTAAAGGTTAAACCTGGTGGTTGCTGTAGTTTATGTTACATAATGCAATTTGATTCACAACAAGCTAGTAGCGATCTAGTTTATGACCATGGCCAAATTAAAGTTGTAGTTGATTCTGAACAACTCAACTATCTGAATGGATTAACCTTGGATTATTCTGAGGATCTTATGGGTGGAGGGTTCCGATTCAATAATCCTAATGCTAAAGTGGCTTGCGGTTGTGGTAATTCTTTTTCTGTTTGATGTTGACAAAAGCATCTAACTAACTTAATATAAAAGATTGTTTGTCAAGTTATTTGGAATAACTAGGGACAAAGCACAAAAAAATGTTCCTTAATTTCCCAAGACTTCCTCAAAAGTAGACCGTTGCACCACAGACTTATTTGGTGCAACGGTAAATTATTCCTAATCAAATAATTTAATCAATTATCGAATTAATTATCCCAATATTAGGCAAATAATATAACTTTGCTTTTGAAACTAAAAAAAATATATCAGTTCCAAAACTGAAGATTATCTGAAGATAATCTCTGAAGAGTAATTTGCCTACATTTGCATATCCTGCTCTGAGAGTATTGGGAAAAAATTTTGTTAAGTAAACTTGCCTAGAATTATTCTACTTTTGTACGTATCAAGAGTATAAAAACAATTATCAAGAATAACTGTAACTAATGCCCACAATTCAACAATTAATTCGTTCAGCTCGTCAAGACACAGAGAAGAAAACTAAATCCCCGGCACTGAAAAGTTGCCCTCAACGTCGTGGAGTATGCACAAGGGTATATACTACTACACCAAAAAAGCCTAACTCGGCTCTCCGTAAGGTAGCTAGGGTACGTCTAACTTCTGGTTTTGAAGTGACTGCTTATATCCCTGGGATTGGTCATAACCTACAGGAACACTCTGTAGTTATGATTAGGGGTGGTAGGGTTAAGGATTTACCAGGTGTAAGATATCACATTATTCGTGGAACCTTAGATACTGCAGGAGTCAAAGACCGCAAGCAAAGTCGTTCTAAGTATGGGGCTAAAAAGCCCAAAGGCTAAATTAGTGAAATGCAAAATTCAAGAAATAAGTAACAAATCTTGAATTTTGCATATAATCTATGAGTCAATTATTCGTTTTTACAGTTTATTGGTTGTCATAATATGTCTCGTCGTAGAGTTGTTCAAAGACGTCCTGTTCCTCCAGACCCAAAATATAATAGTCGGTTAGTGAGTATGATTGTCCGGCGCATAATGCGTCACGGGAAGAAGTCTGTAGCCTTTAATATCGTTTACGATGCCTTTAAAGCTATTGAAGAAAGGACAGATTCCGATCCACTAGAACTATTTGAAAAGGCAGTCCGGAATGTGACTCCCTTAGTAGAGGTTAAAGCTCGTCGTGTAGGTGGTGCGACTTACCAGGTCCCGATGGAAGTACGCTCTGATAGGGGAACTACCCTGGCTTTGCGTTGGTTAGTCCAATATTCTAGATCCAGAGGTGGAAAAACAATGGCTATGAAGTTGGCTAATGAGTTGATGGATGCAGCTAACGAAACGGGTAGTGCTATTCGGAAGCGAGAAGAAACTCATAGAATGGCAGAAGCTAATAAGGCTTTTGCTCACTATCGTTACTAAAATTAGGGAGTAGGGAGTAGGGAGTAGGGAGTAGGCTAGGAACTAAAGG
>NZ_JAAHGT010000579.1 GCF_010672385.1 Okeania sp. SIO2F4 | reverse complement strand
AGATTGGGATTATATCAGGAAATTTTACAGAATAATTTGACTGGAATAGTAGCCGATAATAGTCCGGAACAAATGGAACTTAGGTTATCTGGATTAGTAGCTAAACGAGATAGTAAGTTAATAGTTCTAATCCAATATATGCTGCAGTTTTTCATCAAGAAATAATTTTTGAAGAATTGGAAAAATTGCCTCCCTATTCGGAAGCAATCAAAGCATGGCTCAATTCTAATTGTGAAGATAAATCCTATTTATTGCAAGGAAAAAATTTACGCTCGGCTTTAGTTTGGGCAGCCGGAAAAAGTTTAAGGAATCAAGATTTCCAATTTTTGACTACTAGCCAAAAATTAGTATTAGATGCTCAGACAGAAACTTTAGAATTAACAAAAATCGAGACTCAAAAAGCTCAAGCGGAAGTAGTCAAAGCACAACAAAAAGCTAAACGTTGGATTAAAATAGGTTCGACTATTTTCGGGATATCTTTAATTTTATCAATAGGTTTTTCACTATTAGCTCATCAAAGATTTAAACTAGCACAATCTAGTCGTGAAATTGAACAAACTGGCACTGATGCTTTGTTATTAGCAATCAAAAAGTCGGCAACAAATCAGGCATTGTTAGAAGCTTTACCCAAAGCTATATCTGCCGGACAAAGATTAAAATCTTTAGTAAATAACAATACTCCTCTAGCAGAATATCCTGCGACTCGACCAATATTAGCTTTACAAATGATTCTCGATAAACTTGACGAACAAGAACAATTTAAAGATAGTGTACTTCAGAAAAGAAAAATTATTCTGCAAGGTCATCAAGGTGCAGTTACCAGTGTAAAATTTAGCCGGAATCAAAAATTTTTAGCTTCAGCAGGAGTAGATGGGAAAGTAATTATTTGGAATTTGTCAGGCAAAAAAATTACAGAATGGCAAACAGAACAAAAATCAGTTAATAGTATAATTTTTCATCCTGATGGTAAATATTTAGCAACTGCTGGTAGTAACGGTACGGTAAAAATATGGAGTCTATTAGAGAAAACTTTAGGGAAAAAATTATATGTATTAGAAATATCTCAAACCGAAGTTAATAGTATTAGCTTTAGTGTTGATGGTAAGTATTTAGCAACTGCTGGCATAAATATTCCTGTACAAATTTGGAACCTATCATCATCGCCCATAACTATATCCTCTAATGAAATTTTGAATGATAATGGTTTGATTAGAAGTGTTCGTTTTAGTCCTAATGGAAATTTTCTCGCAACATTAGATGGAAAATCTACTATTAGGTTGTGGAATATATCTGAAAATAAATTCAAAACCCTAGATGTGGAAGCTATTAGTATGAACTTTAGCATCAATAAACCTCAGACATTACTAACAGCAAGATCAAATGGAGTAGTGGAACTATGGCAGATTTATACAGGTAGATTAGTAAATGATTTTCAAAGTTTACATTTAGATACTAAGCTAGTTAATTTTAGTCCTGACGGAGAGTTAATAGCTACTGTTGGAATTGACAGTATTGTGCGACTTTGGAATTTATCGGGGCGACAGATTAGCCAGTTTGAATTTTCCGAAAATGTGATTGATATAGCCTTTAGTTCAGATGGAAAAAAAATTGCTGTAGCTGATAGTAATGGTCAACTTTGGTTAAGGTCTGTGGAAGATTTAGATCAACTTTTGAGTAAAGGTTGTAGATTTTTAGCAGAAAGACCAAACTATTTTATGAGAGTAGGAGAATTTTGTCAGAGTGAGTATAGCAATTAGCAGTCAGCTATAGCGCATAGGGCAAGTTAAAAGTCAAAATTCAAAAGTTAAAAATAATCCCTGACTGAGTTTTAGCATTTATAAGTCTCCTAAATGCGTAGTGCTATATCAGCTATTAGTTCATTATTTATAGTCAAGTTTTTGTAAGTATTCAGCTATTAGCTATCAGGAGTCAGCTATAAAAATCAATCACAAATTGGGCAATTCAGTCTAGATAATTTGTAGATTTTATCTTGTATATATCTTAGTATCATGTCTCTTTGAATAACCACAATAAAAAATTTAGGGTGGTGGTGCTCGCGTAATGGTAGAGAGAGTGTGGGGAGCGTGGGAAGTGTGAGGGGTGTGGGGAGTGCGGGGAGTGTGAGAAGAAATTAAAAAATATATATAGCGCGTAGCGCTAGGGAATAGGGAATAGGGAACACTTAACTGGGAACAGGGAACAGTAGACTATTAAACGGTTTCAGGATTTATAACTGTTCTAACCTTTGCTTCGACTGCTATATCTTCACCATTACAATGCAGGACTACCAAATTTAGGTAGGGACGTTGCATGCAACGTCCCTACGGAGCAGGGAGCAGGGGAAAATTTCAAAAATATTCTCGCTTAGAGAGAAGAACGTTTTTATTATGTCTAATTAATTAGACTTAATATGATACTAAATCTCGCCCATTCTTGCTATATCTTCTTGAGAGTAGGGAGTAGGGTTATTAGGAAGAAGATATCTTTACCAATGGATAATTGATAATTAATCGAATCTAAGTTTAAAGCCTCTCCTTTGTTCATTATCAATTGTTAAAGAGGTAATTATCCATTATTCATTATTCATTATCCATTATCAATTAATGAACTCTTCCTTCTAAATTATAAATTCTAAATTATTCATTTCTTCCTTCTTGCTTCTTCCTTCTTACTTCTTTCTTTAATAAACAGTAATAGGTGGTAAATTTGGTTGAGGATTAACAACTCTTCTCAATAATTCTTGTTGAGCTTGTTGAGGATTTTGACCACGAGGAACTTGATATAATAACCGACAAGAACCACCTATAGCAGCACAAATAATAGGTTGTCCGTTTTTGGATATACTAACAGTAATATTTCGATATCTATTTCGTTGTTGAGTAGATAAAATTCCAGAGACTCTAGTACATCTAGTAAGAGCATCTTCTCCTGATTGAGCAAAATAATTGTTAGCACCCCAGAGGATAATCGGAATCTTATTGCCTTGTTTATTAGCAATTGTAGCTGGAGTTGCGCCAATTTTACCGCAGAAAAAATTAGGAGTTTGAGCCTTAGCAGAAAGGTTACTGATAGGGAAATTTAAAAATCCAATTACCGTGGCAGTAACAATAGAAGTTAATGATAAAATTTTCATGGACTATAATTTACATATATAACACTACTGATATTTTATAAACTTATATATACTTCTTGACGCTCAGTAATGGAATTTAAGCAAAAAGTTAGGTAAGTATATTTGGGAAATCCTGGAAATTATGATTGTAAATGGTTTTTGTATATTTATCATTTCCGATTAATTAATTAGTTGGCTTGCTTATATCCCTAATTAAACTTATTATCTACCTTAACTTCGGTTAAGGGTAAACCGAGAATATTTTTCTCAACTTATCAAATTTATACTAAAAACTCTTGCCCTACAAACAAAGTTACTGATTCTCTACTCTTATCTAGAAGAAAAAAGAAACGCCGATGTTAAATTTATTATACCAAGCGCGATAAATGTTTTTTACAAATGGTAGGGACGTTGCATACAAAGTCCGTAGGGAAGAGAGAAAAAGGAAGACTGAAGTTGGAATAAATATTGAAGAAAAAAAGGGAAAATGATAAATATAGCTTTCTCAAATAAATTGTAGAAGCTCTTTTTGACTATCTCCGATCCAGACGCACCTTTTTGTAGCATTTTTTTTTCAAACTGGTATGACTCATCAGTTAACTATTAGACCTCTCCAGAAAAGAGGGAACAAGGAACACTTAACTGGAAGGGGGAGTAATTGATAATTTATGGATAATAATTGATTTTATTTTTCATTTTTGGAGAAGTCTATTAATTATTTTAATGTTGAATTTAAGAGACTGTTTATCAACTAGATATTAAAGCTTGAATACCGCCAGACAAAAGAAAAGAAGTCAGAAATCAGAAGTGTATTAACTCCGGATTCAGCAGGAAAGTCAGAAGTTAAAATTAATTGGAGATTGTTACCGAAAAATTGTGGTCTAAAGCCTTCCCTTGGATAAGGGATAAAAAGCGGTCGATATTCGGAGCTTTCCGTAGGATGGGATGGCGAGGTTTCCCGCTCTTACAGAGCCGCTCCGAAGTTCGCCATATCCAATCGACCAAGAGAAAAGAGAATATTTCTGATGTCAATTCCGATGCTTCAGCTAGAGGTACTGATAACTGATAACTGAAATGACTCGCCACTAATTTTAAACCGCTAAAATAAATTATAAAATTCAATTTATAGCGGGGATATTAAACCCTATTTCTCAGTCTAGAAATAGAAAGTCTTAACCGAAAATTATAATAGAAAAAACTTCTAACTTCTGACTTCCTATTTTTGATTTTGAGGGCAGCGATCGCTTAAACCTTCTATATTTATGGTAATCAAATTTCAATAAGCATAAGATAAACTAATCATTTAATCAGTTATACTTAATCCTTGCTTGAATTAAATTTCAATTAAATATATCTGAGAAATCTTCAAGACTAATATCTATAGCAATCCTCCGCATATTCGTGTCAAAAATCTTACTGCTTTTGAGGGAACACTTAACTGGGAACAGGCAACAGGCAGGAGTTTCAGTTTTTTTATTTACTTTTTGATTACCTGCGACCTATTTAGGATTGCTATATTTCTTAGTTTTGATTTTCAAATTAACGGAAAATTTCACTTACTTAAGCTATAATTACTAAATTATTAAGTTAAATTGGGCAAAAATTATCTATAAATAAAATCAGAAAAATACTTAAGAGTGGACTTAAAAAAAAAGACTTGACAAAAGTTATAACTTTTGTTACAAAAATGTTAAAAATTTATATAGTAAGAGGATTTTAGATTGTGAAAGTAGCCATTGTTGGTTTTGGATTTAGTGCCGAGAAAGGTCATATTCCAGCCTACAGAGATCGTTCTGATATTCATGTCACAGCAGTAGTAGATCCTGTAACAGCGAGACGTGCAGCAGCACTACGACAATACCAAAACATCCGAGTTTATGAGACATTCGATGATTTACTAGAAGAATACTCTGATGAAATAGATATAGTTGATATTTGCTTGCCTAATGCTTTTCACATGGAAAACGTCAAAAGAGCATTAGCAGCAGATAAGCACGTTTTATGCGAGAAACCATTAGTTTTAAATAAAGCTGAATATTATGAATTAGTAGAAATAGCAAATCAACGAAAACGTATTTTATATCCATGTCATAATTATAAATTTGCTCCGGCAATAGTTCACGCTGCCTACTTAATTAATTCGGGTGAAATAGGGCAACCTTTATTTGCATCTTTTAACATATTTGGTGCAGGTTTTCAAAGTGGTGTACCCCAGTGGCAACCAGACTGGCGAAAAAACAAAGAACTCTCTGGTGGAGGTATTATGATCGACCATGGTTTAGATGCAATTTCTGTTGCTCAAACTTTATTTGGTGGTTCTCCCCAAAGCATATCTGCTCATACTAGAAATCTCAATCAAGTAGAGAGTCAACTAGAAGATTTGGCTGTTTTTTGTTTAGATTGGGAGGGCAAATTAATTAATATTAGTTTAAGCTCTTTAGGTTCAATACCAAAAGCTTATTATAGAATTCAGGGAACAGAAGGAGAAATTAGCATCGAGAATAACGATATATTTTTGAGCGTGAAAGATCAACCAGTTCAGCATATTTTTGTACCTACATATTTTGACGATCCTGGTCATGCAAATTGGTTTAATGGAGTGATTGATAATTTACTAGATTGTATTAAGACTGAAAATACTGAACCATTCCCATTAATGGAAGCTGGTTTAGTTCTAGATATAGTTGAAAAAGCAAATCATTCTAGTAATAATGGAGGTAGTTGGATGGGACTAGAATTTACTGCTAAGTCATTACAAATGGTCTAGTTAATTTCTAACTAGGTGCTAGAACTAGGTATGGGATAAAACCTCTTCATTAATGGATAATGGATAATTACCTCTGGTTAAAACCGCAATGGAATTGAATATAAGAAAATATCCTAGCACTTTTCTCTTGGTCGATTAGATATGGCGTTTCGCTACGCGACATGAAAAGCGTTAGCGTTAGCGAGAGCTACCGTAGCAAGAGGCAGCTCCTCTGTTAGCGCAGCTCCTCCGTTTGCGTAGCATTCCGAAGGAAAGGAGGCAAGAGGCAGCGAGCGGCTCTGCATTCTTCGGGAAACTTCGCCATCCC
>NZ_JAAHGT010000578.1 GCF_010672385.1 Okeania sp. SIO2F4 | reverse complement strand
TGCAAAATCTTTGGATTTTTGAATGATAAGACAAATCCATGCACATTGCTGTCTCCTCTAGTCATTGCTGGATAACCAATAGGTAGTTCATACAACACACCTTTTGCCACTGCGGGAAAAAACTCCACAACATATTCAGCACAATAGAAATGATAATTTACCTCCCCTGGTTTGAGAGTACCATAGACAAATACTCTAAGATAACTCATAAGGGACTTCTAAATAGAAAAACATACAATTACCCTGAATTTAGGGAGTAGGTAGGGAAATTAGACAGCGCTAGATATGGCTTCTATGGTTTTTGCACAATTGAAAAAGTGCCTGGTTTTTGGCTCAAGTAGTCTCAAAATGCTAAAATTTGCCCCTGACAAGGCCGAAAATTTGGCCGTAGCAGATAGTCTAAACTGTTGCCTGTTGCCAGTTAAGTGTTCCCTATCATCACCATCAGACTTTTGAACCCAAACCCTAAATAAAGTTATATGAAATACGTTAATGTTTGCTACTTAAAGATTGATAGGGAGATGGGGGGATGGAGTGATTCGTATCTTTGCAGAATTTTTTGTATTTCATATTGATATTGAAAAGGAGGTAGGATAGGTGATGGTTTAGCGACGTACAGAACAGAACGTTGGGGGTTTTGGCAAATTTACTTCCTACAGTTACTGTAGGTTTGATTTTGTCTACCTACTTAACTAAATCAGATTTCCTGATGTTATTGATGAAGGGAGACAACAGACAAAAGCCTATCCAGAAAAATTATAACTATACTTTCTCGATCTAAACTGGATTAAGCATCACTGTCTAAACAAAAGTAAATTTGCTAATATAGTATAGTTATAAGTCTGAACTGAAATTAAATTTATTCAATAGTAATTATTTAATTATTTAGACCGAATCTTAGATAATGTCAGTAGTAAATGTTATGGCTTTTTTGCTTCCCCAGTTACCTCTAAGTGCTTTTTTACCAGAATTGCCTCTTGATAGTCTATTTTCTACTCAGGGAATAATGGTCATGCTATTAGCTGCTTATGCTGTAGCTATGTGGATGTTTCTGACCAGCGCCCCGAAAGTTCATACGATAATGGTTTCCGACTTGGCGATCGCCCAACAATTATATGAAGGAATGCTAGAGTTACCAGTAGCAGAAGTGCCTTTACATTACTACTATAATTATGAACAAACATTAGGAGCAACTGGTATAGATCCACTCTACCTATCAAATGATTATACCAGACCCAGCACTACTAACCAAGCAACAGCACCTTCAGATGGTTTGTGGTATCAATTAATGAAAAATACGCAACTACACATTATCAGTGGAGCAAGTCTTGGTACAAAAAACCGCCAACGTCATGTTTGTTTTGATAAAGACTGTTTAGAACAAATATTGATGCGTGTACAAATGCGAGGTCTTAAGTACAAAATTAGGTCAGAAAAACCTCTTAATTTATTGGTTAAAGACTGGAATAGTCGAGTCATAGAAATAGCAGAAGTCAAGAATTAAATATTGATAGGGAATAAGTTAATACGCATTTAAAATGCGTATTAGCAAGTCAGAAGTCATACCATTTCTCAAAAACTTTTCAACCCGTATCTTGAGTAGGGTCGGAGGTAGGGACGTTGTATGCAACGTCCGATAGCGAGAAGTAAACATAATAATAATTAAGATTAACTTGCCAATAATTAACAAAAAGATTATTATATCTGTGTTAATTACTTAATAACTGAAGTCTCACCAAAGTATAGCATTAATGCATGGGAATTGGTATGAGAAGTTAGAAGTTAGAAGTAATAATAATTTTCCAGGGAATGAAGCACACAACAATAAGTCGTTTAAATGCACAAAAGCTTAGGGAATAGGCGAAGACACAATTATTTGTCACTTATTCTTTAGAATAACTTTAGGAGTATGAATATCGTAAGCATTCAGCAGTTAGCTATTAGCTAGCCTCCTGCGGAGGAACTACGTTAACAGTTCTCGATCGGAGGAGGAGGTAAAAGCAATTGAGAAATTGAGAGAGAATAAAAAGTTACCGAAAAATTAAGGTATAAAGCCTTCTATTTCAAGAGAAAAAGCGGTCAAGGGATGCACTACTAACCTAGCCATATCCAATCTCCCCTTGAGAAGAAAAAAAATCCTTTTAGTCAATCCTCTTTTTTATAAGAAGAGGTAATTATTAATTATTAATTATTAATTATTAATTGTTGAACGCCGAACAGCTATCCCTTAACCCTAGCAGAATTATTCATTAGACATAGGCGTGAAAAAGATATAGACTTTTTGCACATAGTAGGCAACAACAGAGAAGATATTTTTAGCAAAAAAGTACGAAAAATCATTTTGTAAGTAACTTTTACAACTCTAGCTTATGTTAAATAAAGGAGAAGTTTATTTTCTAGAGATATGTATTATTAATTACTGATAACTGATAACTGACCGCTGAATGCTTAAATAAAAGCAAGTAATTTTCAGCTACAAAATAATTTTTATTGTCAGAAATTCAGCTATGATTAGTCATATTTAAAGAAGCTCCTAATACTTGAGATACCCATACTTCAAAAGAACGAACTTTATAATTAGGAAATTCTAAACCATTATTAGATATAGGTTCAACAAGAATAGTAAACATTCCTAAACGATTTCCTGCTAAAACATCAGTAAACAAACGATCGCCTACCATAGCAACTTTTTCTACTGGTAAATTCATCGCATCAACAGCTTTTTTTAACTTACGACGAGAAGGTTTACCAGCACTAGCAATATAAGGTATATTTAGTGCTTCAGCAATTCGACCTATTCTATATTCGCTGAGATTATTACTAACTAACCATAAACTTGCTACAGTTTTAATTTCTTCTACCCACAAACTCAATTCAGGAGAAGTGTCGCTATCACGAATTGACACAAGAGTTTCATCCACATCTAACACTAAACCTTGAATTTGATTTTTTTTAATAATTTCCAATGTTAGACTTAACACTGAATCACCCAGAACTAAATCTGGCTGTAAAAGTTTACCCCAAGACATAATTTTAATAAATTTATAACGAAGAAATTAAAAGTCAAAAACGAGCCAAGTATAAATAGTCCAAAATTATTTATCAACAAGCTACGAATTTTGACTTTATTGCCTATAAAAAAACAACAAACCCAACAAAATTAGATAGTCCAGCTTTATTAAAGTAATTCATCACTGACAAAATACTCAAAGCCAGATCTATCGATACTTTTGACTTTTCAATTCCGCGTAGCGATACCAATTACTGAGATGATAACATTCTCTCTACCTCTGCAATAGCAGCCTCATGTTCCGCAGCAGTACGACTAAAAATATGAGTACCATCATAGCGAGCCATAAAATACAAATATTCTGTATCTTCTGGATTAAGAGTAGCTTCTAAACTTGCCTTACCTGGACTAGCAATAGCAGTCGGTGGTAAGCCAGTATTCATATAAGTATTATAAGGAGAAGGAGTTTCAACCTGACTATAAGTAAGAGGCTTATCTTTTGTTTGACGGATACCAAGACCATATTCTACCGTTGGGTCTGCTGCTAACCTCATACCCTTCTCCAAACGATTATTAAATACACCTGAAATTACACCACGTTCTTCCGCAACTACAGCTTCCTTTTCTACAATACTTGCCAGAGTTACCCATTCATGGAGACTCAATTTTGTTGTATTGTTCGGGTTTTTCTGATAAACTGGTAAGGCTATTTTCTCAAACTGTCCTAGCATTTGATTAATAATAGCTTCTGGAGTAGTATTCTCGGGTACTATTTTATAAGTATCTGGGAATAGATAACCCTCTAAATGAGGTATATTACTTGGTAACCATGGAAACTTATCATAGGGAATATTTTTTGTAGCAGCAATAAAATCAGCAGCAGGAAAAAAACCTTCAGCTTCCAAATATTCAGCCATTTGTTTAATTGACCATCCTTCACGAATGACATAGCTGAGTTTAACCACATCTCCCTCTAAGATTTTATCTGCGATCGCGCTAAGTGGTTCGGTGGGTGATAGATTATAAGTTCCTGCTTTAAACTCTAGATCGGGATTTTGTAGACTTAACCATTTGACCCATAAATTCCAAGCTGTTGCAGAGCGAATTATACCAGCAGTTTCTAAATCTTCCCCTATTTGTTGACCATAAGTTCCCACTGGAATTTTTATGGTAACAGCATTTGCTTCTGAAGACTGAGTAGATGATGTTGCTGAAGCTACAGGTCCACTTACCCAACTCCACCAAGTCCACCCCTGCCAAGCAAAAATACCACAACTTACAGGTAGGATGGCCAAGTAAAACAGGGCACGATTGGAAATTAGTTTAATACTTTTTTTCATTTGATTGGTTAATATTTGGCAACAAAATTGCTCTGAGGTTAGTGTGTAGTAAAAATTATCACTTGGATTATTCTAGAGTATTACTGAGTCTAATCTTTGGCTCAATGACTAGAAAATAAGCGATCAAACCTCCCCCTTCAAGGGTATAAAAAAAGAAAATTCTGTATTTCAAGTCTCCATATTACAGCTATCCATTACCCACATCTTTACTTAAGATAAAAATTGACAAAAGGGAGAAGTTATGTATTTGTCATTAAATAGACATTTTGGGAGAGTCAACGTATTTGAAACCTATTTAATTAGAGGCTTTTCCTTAATTTGGCTCTCTTTCTCCCCCCATTCCCCCATCGCCCCATCTCCCTATCATAAAAGGGTTTCAAGATTTATGAGTAAAGCATAGCTATTACAGGAGGTACTGATAGCTGATAAATGTTAACTGAAGTGACCCGAATTTGTTAAAAGCTGCAAATGGTTTATTCCATACCATCGAAAAGTTTATCTTCTAGCATTTCTTGAACCATTGGCTGAATTTGCTTAAATTCTTCTTCTGAAAGTAACTCCAGTTTTCCATTATCACTTTTACGAGCTGGAATCAAAAATGGATCTAATGGTGTATATATAGCGTATTTCCGATCTTCATACAAAAAAGTTGCTAGTTCTTCGTAATATTCGCTTGCTTCGTCATCTTCATCCAGTTCATCTAGTTCCTCTTCATCCCATTCTGGTAACTCCCCAGTCACAGTTAAAGTTATCGCCGTTCTTTGCAGGATGAGGTTTTGTTCTTCGAGTACGACTTTAGCCGTATCAAAAATTTGGTCAATTTCTGATTCGTCATCTATAGGGATACTTGCTTGTTCTACATCTTTTGGCCCCCAAGTAAATATTTCTACAGGTAGGTCTAATGGTAGTAACATTACATACTCTCGACCGTTTAACTCTAGAGAATACTCTATGGTACAATGTAGCGATCGCTCTGCCTCATCAGTTAGGGTGATATAGGTTTCTTGAAATTGTCCATTCTCTTGTGATTCTGGGGATGAAAACATTTTGGGTATGGGTGATTATTTGTTCATCTAAAAAAAATCGGTAGTTGGGAACCCCTTTTCCTTGATCAAGGGTCTAAAAAATACCGGGTGCGAGTTTGTGTTTCTTTCAACACTTAAGACTTTTGCCGAATTATACTCTCCATATAATACATCTTTTTCCACTATTTTAACAATTAACTATTATTTATAAAAATTATATTTTAATCTATAGTTACTACTATAAAGTTTTTACTAATTCAATAATTAAATTAGATTGTTATTTTTAACGATCGTTTCAGGTTGGGAAATGTACAATTAAATTGCATATCTATTATAGATATAGCAATCCGCGCATAGGTTGCGGGTAATCAAAAAGTAAATAAAAAAACTGAAACTATTACCAGTTAAGAGTTAAGTGTTCCCTGTTCCCTAAAAAGCAGTAAGATTTTTGACAGGAATAAAATAGGATTGCTATAGTAATTCTAAAATTAGTGAGATATACAAGTTTTTTATCTTAGGGAATAGGGAATAGGAAAAAATACTGTACCTGATTAATATGATTGCCGCTATATTAAGTAGGTAGGTGGGGAAATTTACAAGTACGTCTGAAGGGAATTTAAATAATTAATAATGAATAATTAACAATTAATAATTACCTCTTCTGATAACGGATAGGATTGGCTAAAAGGATTTTTTTTCTCTTGGTCGATTGGATAGGGAATTTAAATAATTAATAATTAATAATTACCTCTTCTTATAAAGAATAGGATTGGCTAAAAGGATTTTTTTTTTTTTTGTTCGTTTGGATATAGTTA
>NZ_JAAHGT010000577.1 GCF_010672385.1 Okeania sp. SIO2F4 | reverse complement strand
AAACCCCCAAAAAAGCGCACCACTAATTTTTAAAATATAGTGGAGGACTTAAACCCTTGGATTTTTAGCTGACAGCTAATTAATTACCTCTTCTTAAATTACAGATAGGATTGGTTAAAAGGAAAATTTTTTTTGTCAAAATAGGGAGTAAGAAATAGACAAAAACTTCGCTTTTTAATTGTCCCGTATTTCCCAACCACGACTTTTCTTTACCTAATAAAAAAAAGTTAATGTCACAGTATTTTTTGAAACTGGTATTAGAATGAGCAAATATATAAGTATAATTAGTCAGCCGAAAATATTGCTATAGTGAATACCTAATACCAAATCTCAAAAATTTTGCTACATCTGATTGGGTAGGAGAGCGCTTTAGCAGGGGAGTAGGGGAGCGATCAAAATAGTAATAATATACATTTACCGAATAATTAATAATTAATAATTATTAATTATTCAGCTTTATTAGCCGACCCTCATAGGGGAAAAAGCGGTCGATATTCGGAGCTTTCTGTAGGATGAGATGCACTACCAACCTAGCCATATCCAATCTTCCTAAAGAGAAAAGTGCTCTTGAATTTCCTGATACATATTCCGTTAAGGTTTTCCTTGAGGTAATTATCCATTATCCATTAATGAATGACTGATAATTGTCAAAAACATTATTGCATTTTACTGATTACTTAATCGTTGAAGTCTTGGTGAATCAAAGCATTATTTTTGGTAATTGGTATCAGACCAGTTTGATAAATGTTTGCTACAAATATTTGCGTTACTTTTTCGGACTCAGGAGTCAGCAATACCGAGTCAGAATAAACAGTTTAAATATCATTTATTAGGGTTAATATCTCTGTTTTACTCAAAGGAAGATATCACCTAAAGTATTTTAACTATCCTGATTATTCGTAACATTCTTTTTTCACACTTGGTATAATATCAAGTCCGTTTAATTAGTGATGAAAAACCTATTCTCTCGCCACAATGACAAATTTTCCTATTCTCCCAACTTGGTTAATTTCTAATACCAAATCTCACGCATTATTGCTACATCTTCTTGAGAGTAGGGAGTAGGGAGTAGGTAGTAGGGTTTGACCGAATAAGTAGTAATAGCGCTTAATGGCTATAACCCTTAAAAACATTCCTGAATCTTGCTTATTACTTAAGAAATGAAGTCTTGAGCAAGGTATTGCATTATTTTTGGGAATTGGTATCATTTCTTAGGATTAATATTTTTTTTACTCAAAGGAAGATATCACCTAAAGTATTTTAACTATCCTGATTATTCGTAACATTCTTTTTTCACGCTTGGTATAATATCAAGTCCTTTTAATTAGTGATGAAAAACCTATCCTCTCCCCACAATGACAAATTTCCCTATTCTCTCGACTCAGTTAATTTATAATCTCATATCCGTTGGTATAGTCCCGTGTAAAAGCTGGGGAAATATCTACCATATTTAAGGGTTTTTCTTCTATTACAGCTTCTTCCTTTTCTTCCTTCTTACTTCTTACCGAATAATTAATAATTATTAATTATTAATTAAATACCTTGGTTAAAAGCCTGCCCTTTCAAGGGGAAAAACAGAAATAATATTTCTTTATATTCAATCCTCTCAGTTTTAACCAGAGGTAATTATCTATTATCCATTATCCATTAATGAATTCTTCCTTACCTTCCCTATACAATACTGATTCTACCCGACTTGATATAAAACATTCATCGGCATTCATCCCGACAATGAATCAGAGATTACAATGGGTTTCTTTTGCCAAATTTTGATAAATATTTTGGGTTTCTTTCCTCAACCCAACCTACAGGAGCAAATTATTTATAAAAAACGTTACAGCTATTTATATTGATTTTTTTTGGGGGTAGATTGAATTCTGAAAATCTCCCCCTCATAATTTTAACACTGCCGATCGGTTTGAGATTCTGCTAAATTATTGGCAAATTCTTCGCCTATTTCTGCAAAAGTTGTCTTGCTTTGTTCATATAAAGAAATACCACTTTTAATCATAGCTTTGGCAAGAGGTCTACCCATTTTAGTAACAGTAGGAGCTACTAACGGACCTAATAAAAACACACCTAATCCTAAGATGGCAACTTGATTGTTAGTTTGACCGTCTTCAACCATTTCTCGGAGGTGAAGAGTTAGCACAGATTTTTTTAAGTGAACAAGTGACATAAGTAATTTTAAGAAGTAATAAGTAAGCAGAAAAAAGAAGAAAATGAAGTTGATTTTTTTGTAGGACTTGGTTGAGTAAATCAACTCTTGGGATTAACCAAAATGTATCTACAAAAACTCTCCCTGATAAAAGTTGCTAGATCGGTATTTAAAGAGAAATTATCTAATAAGTACCAGGACATAAATAAATACCACTGTGTTAAGAACAATTAACAAAGCTAAAACCCTTTTCTGTTCATAGTTAAGCCTTCCCTATTCCCTAACTCCACAGTTAAGTTTAATTTTGTCCGACTACTTACCTGCTTGATGAAATTGATACAATACGCCACAAACAGTAACAAATTGATGTGTACGGACGTTGCATGCAACGTCCCTTGCTGTACGGACGTTGCACAGGCAAAAATGCGTTTCATGTCCCACAGCGTTAGCGGAGCTTTGCGTCAGCAAAACGTCCCTACCTGAGACCGTCGGCGGTTACTCATCCACAGGCATTTTCATGTCGACGACAGCCGAAACTGTCAAGCCAAGCGCATTCCTTAAATTAATACTTGCATTCAAATCTCGATCTAAGGGCGCAAATATTTCTGATTCACCAGTCAAATAGCAAGTGTTATTTACCGAATAATTATTAGTTATTAATTATTAATTAGAGTTGTCGCTAAATAGATGGAAAAAATCGCTCAAATTAAGACACAGCAGTAATTACAGAAGTTTTTATTTAGGAATAGCTAAAATCCTTACTTGACTTGGGTTTACCAGTTTTTTTTAGTTATAAAGCGACAAGTCTATTAAATAATTTAGGTTAAAAGCCTCCCCCCATAGGGGAAAAAGCGGTCGGAAAGCGAAGCATTCCGTCAGGATGGGATGGCGAGGTCTCCTCGCTTGCCTCCAATCTCCCCTTGAGAGCGGTCGGAAAGCGGAGCATGGAGTAGGATGGGATGGATGGGTTACCTAACCAGATCCAATCGACCAACTTGAGAAAAGTGCTCTTGAATTTCCTTATATTCAATTCCGTTACGGTTTTAACCAGAAGTAATTATCCATTATCCATTATCCATTAATAAACACTTTCCAACTGGTGCTGCACCAGAGGGCGCAAACTATTTAAACCAGCAGCAATCGCACTGCCATTATGGACCACTGTAGCAATTAAAGGATGTAGTCCCACTGTGGAGGCCAACCCCAAAGCCACCAGATTTGGTCCTACTACCATTATAGTATTTTGTTCTATCAGATTTTTAGTTTCCTTAGCAATAGCGATCGCCTCCAACAAACTAGATAAATTATTATTCATCAACACCACATCTGCTGTTTCCCTTGCTACATCCGAACCATCCTCAAAAGAAACCGACACATCAGCATAAGCCAAAGCCACAGAATCATTCAACCCATCCCCCACAAAAGCCACAGTCTTTCCAGCTCGACGCAAATCTCGGACAATAGCAGCCTTTTGGTCAGGAAAAGCCTCCGCATGAACTTGAGACTCTGGAATTCTCAACTCCTGCGCCACTAACTTTGCCCTAACCTCATTATCCCCAGTCAGTAAATGTACTTCCATGCCATACTCTTTCTCCAACCTGACAATTAGAGGCATACTTTCCGGACGTACTGGGTCTTTATATTGAATTGCCCCCTGAAACTCCCCATCGCAAGCCACATAAATCAAAGATAACCACTCAGAAACCGGACATTCTTGGTTAGGATATTCGCAATTTTCCTGAAAACAAGGATGATGCTCATAAAAACAATCCAAATCAACCCCCGTCTGAATCAAAAACTTCGCACTCCCTACCAAAACATCCTGACCATTAATATCTGCCTGAATACCCAACCCAACTTTATAATCCCACTCACCCCGTGGGGAAATATTCACCCCCTTTTCCTCAGCATAACGAGCGATCGCCTCTGCAACTGGATGAGTAATACGTTGTTCGGCAGAAGCAGCTATTGCCAATACTTCTTCTGCATTCATTCGTCCGGCGACAGTTTCCACTCCCACCACAGCAATATTACCTTGAGTCAAAGTACCAGTCTTATCAAAAACAATCGTATCAATATCAGCCAACATTTCCAAAGTACGACCGCTCCTGACCAAAATTCCATGTCTAGTAGTATGGTTAAGCGCACCCAAAAATGCTGTAGGAACAGATACCCGAATTCCGGTCACAAAGTCGAGAGTCAGAATAGATGCTGCTCTACTGGGGTCGCGAGTTGTGCTTAAGACAATGCTAGCTAAAACCAAGGACGGCAGAATTAATTTGTCAGCCATTTGAGAGGCATAATTTGCCATTCTGGTGTCATGTACCGGCGCTTTTTGTAATAGTTCAATACTCGCAGCAGCACGAGTTTGTTTACCTACTCGTTCTGCTCTGATATAAATTTGACCAGAACGCACCAAAGTCGAAGCATAGACAAAAGTACCTACTTTTCCTACCACTGGCATTGATTCTCCAGTGAGTTGCTGTTGGTCGATGACCGCTTCACCTTGGAACACTTCCCCATCTACAGGTATTTGTTCTCCTGGATAAACTATTACTATGTCGCCTTGTTTTACTTGGTCGCTTGGTACTTGCAGTTTTTCTCCATTTCTTTCTACCCAGGCAAAACGTCCTATTGCATCTAATAGATCTGAGGTTTGATGTTCGGTTGACCTCGCGGTTTGTTCCCGAATTACATCCCCCAATTCGTGGAGAGTTAGCACTAATGCTGGTGTTAATAGTTTGCCTTGAATTGCACCAAGGCTTAAGGAGAGGAAGTCGAGACAGTCGATATTAATGCGATGTTTGATAAATAAACTGTGGAAAGCCCGTTTCACTACTGGGAATGCTGCTATAGCTAGAGCGCTAAAACTTAGTTGTGGAGAGATTGGTAATTTTAACGGTCCGCCGAGAAAAGCTAATAAAGTTGCTATACCTGGTATTGCCAAACTTGACCATTCTCCCTCATTTTCGTCTTCTGTTTCTGGTGGTGCTTGGGAGTCAACTTTTTGGCTGACAACTGTAATAGCAGAACTATCAACATTTTGCATCAGATAGAGCAGATTGGCTCGTACTTCTGATTCTGATTTGCCTTTGCTGTGATAATTAATTGTGATGGAACCCGCAGCTTGGTTAACCCGAACTTTTTTGACATGGGTATCCAATTCTAATAATTCTTGTACATTTTTAGCATAGTTTTTATCTATAGTCAAGCGCATAACGCGAAATCTGGCTCGTCCGGGAATCCCATGAACTAATGATATTGTGGGAGTTTTGATTGCTAGTGCAGATGTTGACCCTTGTTGTTGTGATTTGATAATTTGCATGACTTTAATTGAATCAGGAAGTATTTCTGGCGTTGGTAATTGGTGGAATTATTTTCTACTAAGGGTGATACCCATCACTTACTCTGGTTAAATATTTTAGAGGTATTAGAAACATATTAGACCACTCCGCAAAAGAGGGAGTAGGGGCGAAGAGCGAATCGCCCGTACGGGAGTAGGGGGAAATAATTAATGATTTCTATACAATAATTGATTTGATTTTTAATTATCAAGCCTATGTCTATTACTATTAAAGTTTCATCTGTTGATTTACCAACACCCTTACTCTGGTTAAATATTTAGAAGTATTAGAAACATATTACTCTTAGAGGGTATCTATAAATAAAAAATTAAGCCTTTATTTAGGATGGGTTAGGCGGGAATAATCTCACAAAATAAAATAATATTTTTCTGGCCATTACCACCGAATAATATATATTTGAGGTGTTTCTTTAGATTTATTTTACAGATACCTTCTTAAAGTTTCATCTGTTGATTTACCAACGCCTAACCAAAATTAGAGGAAGTTTTTGATGATGAAAATAATATATCAACTACTCTTACTTTTGAGTTTTAAGTTTTGATATCAAATATTAGTCAAGATGAAATTAATCGTAGAGATGCTCTAATAATTTTAAGTAATGCAGGAGTTCCCTTGATTGATGATACTGCTGATGGTTCTAAGGGTAGTGGTCTGATGCACCACAAATTTCTAGT
>NZ_JAAHGT010000576.1 GCF_010672385.1 Okeania sp. SIO2F4 | reverse complement strand
TAATACAATTACTCTAGGATTTTGGGGTCAAGGAGATATTGTTGGTCAACCTCTATTTCCTTCTTATCCTTATCAAGTTGAATGTTTAACTATTGTGGAGGCAAGTATTTTACCAAGGGGTTATTTTTATGCTCAAGAAGTAATGCTTTCTCACATTCAAAGAACTCAAGAACTATTAAGAATTATTCATTCTAGAAAAATCAAATTACGACTGCTGAGATTATTAAAATGGTTAGCAGACCGATTTGGGAATCAACTGCCAGAAGGGCAAATACTTGATATTCGCTTAACTCATCAAGAACTAGCTGACATTATTAGTACCAGTCGCGTAACAATAACGCGATTACTAAATCAGTTTGAACAGGAAAATAAAATTGGGTGGTCACAGAGTAACTGTTTAATTCTTTTTAATCACTAAAAAGACAACTTGTTACCTCCTGCAATACTTTTAATCCTTTGCTCGAACCTCGAATAAGTTGCAAAGCAGCAATTGGTTGTCGAAACATAGCGATCGCTAATGGTAAAGGTAGTAAATTTCCAGATGATGTTATAGCAGAAGAGAGATCGGGAAGGTCATAGTGACAGTCATCGCTAATAACCCTCACCATCGCTACCGAAATAGATAATTTAGCAAAAAAATTGAGAATAGCAAAACCTTCCATATCTACTACTTCTGCACCAGTATTTTTTCCCAGTAGTTGTTTTTCCTCCGCTTTGTAGATGAAGCGATCGCTAGTTAAACCTCTTACCAGAGATGCTTTTTCTTGTAAATGCGTTTGCAACTTGCTAGTTAAAACCTCATTGCACTTTTGCCGAAGCAACTGAGAGTCATCAAATAAAACACACTCATCATAAATAACCACATCTCCAGGTTGATATTGACTAGAGAGACTACCGCATAATCCCATTACCAATACTGTTGATAGTTGCTGAGAAGAAAAATCATGTTTTTCTTGGCATTGATGTAAATAGCGACTAACAGATGTAACCCCTATTGGTAGAGGTAACAATTTTGGAGGTACAGATAAACTACAGCTAAGACCACGTTTTACAGACTTGAATTCCTGTCCTTGAACAACTAAAATTGTATCAATCATTTCTATTAGACCTCTCCAGAAAATAAACTTGCTCTTTATTTAAGACAAGCTAGAGTTGTAAAATTCACTATCCGAAATCATTTTTCGTATCTTTTTCGTGAAAAGATATACCCTGTTCCCAGTTAAGTGTGCCCTGTTCCCTACTAGCCACAAAAAATCTATATCTTTTTCACGCCTATGTCTATTCTATTACAGGTGAAAGTTTAAAATAACTCTAAGCTTTTGGATATCTTAGTTGCATATCTGAATAATTTGATATCCGATAATACAGAATGGTAAGCCCAAGAGTTATCAACTACACGTCTAATTTCCCCCTTTCATGGGAGTATTGACTTAATCAAAGAATAACGATATAATAAGTTACAAAGCCTACTATTAGGCAGACCGATATCACCCATATATGAAGTCCATTAGAACCAAGCTCAAGTTAAATAATAAGCAAAAAGCGCTCCTTACCCAACACGCAGGTTATTCGCTCTGGGGTTTATAACTGGGGTTTAAGTTTATGGAATGCTGCTTACAGGGATGGTTATAAGCCAAACCCTCGTAAGCTTAGAGAAGTTTTTACTAACCATACAAAGCCTTTATATCCTTGGATGAAAAACTTGTCATCTAAAGTTTATCAGTATGCTTTCCGAAACTTGGGTGAAGCATTTAAGAGGTTCTTTCAAGGGCCCTTGTAAATATCCAAGGTTTAAAAAGAAAGGTAGGTCTGATTCATTCACAATTGATAATTCTGGCAAACCAATAGAATTAAACGGTTGGTGTCATAAATTACCTTTTATTGGTATCGTCAAAACTTATGAGCCAATTGAAGCCACTACTCAAAAAATAACCATTAGTAGACAGGCAGGTGATTGGTACATTAGCTGTAGCTATGAATTTACTCCAGTTTCAACTCCAAAGACTACTGAAGTTGTGGGTGTTGATTTAGGTGTGAAAACTTTAGCGACTTTAAGCACGGAAGTGGTTTTCCCTGGTGCTAAATCTTACAAGAAATTTGAAAACAAGCTCTCTAATTTACAATACCTTAACCGCAATAAAAATATTGGTTCTGCTAACTGGAGGGCAGCGCAACTTAAAATTGCCAAGCTACACACAAAGGTAGCTAATATCCGTAAAGATGTGCTTCATAAATTGACAACATATCTAGCTAAAAACCACAGCGTTGTTGTCATAGAAGATTTGAATGTCAGGGGTATGTTAGCCAATCATAAGCTGGCAAAAATCAGTTAGCAGATAGTGATTTTACGAATTCAGGCGACAGCTAGAATATAAGTGCCAATGGTACGGTTCGGAGTTAGTCGTAGTTGAAAGATTTTTCCCATCGTCAAAGACTTGCTCAAACTGTGGTCACGTCCAAGATATGCCGTTAAATCTGAGGACTTATGATTGCCCAGAATGTGGGTTGTCAATAGACAGAGATTTAAACGCCAGTATCAATTTGAGAGATGCGATCGGCTTGATCGTGAATGCCTGTGGATGAGTAACCGCCGACGGCCTTAGGGACGTTGCATGCAACGTCCGTACAGCAGGAAGTAAACAGCAGGTTCTCACTTTATGTGACGCTTTGTATCAGTTTTATAGAGCAGTAATCTGCGATTCGCAAACTTCATGGAAGAAAGCCCTTTTTTGCTCCATGTGATGTTAACCAATTTCGGGTTACTTCATCTAGTGACTCATTACATCGACTAACCTTGTAGTCAAGTTCTGCAATGATGTCATTTGAAAAGCCGAGTTTATCTAAAGTGTGGAGTTCTTCTTTTGTGAACAACGATGCTTTATCTTGTCTTAAGAGAAGAACAGCTCTGTCAATAGTTCCAAGAAGTCCTTTAGGTTCTGTTAATTCGCGAATGTTATAATTATAGTGTAAAAACTGGGGTTTCCACAAAGGAACAACAATCCATTCTTTATTTTCTACTGCATGTTCAAATGCGCCGAAACAATCCTCTTCAGTACCAGTAAGAAACCTATAGCCTGCTGCGGTTAGAGCATATTCTTCCATCATAGCAATCGAAAAACGAGTGATTCCAGCTCCTGCATTAATCCCTTGAATATTCGATTTCATTTTTTGAACAACATTAGGTTTCAGTAGGTCAGAGACATCTGCCACTTCTTCAAAAGGTACACAATCGGGTACACCCCATAATGCGTAAGGCTCATAATGAAGCCCCAACTCAATAAGAGGTGCAACTTCTTCAACATCAGTTTTATAAACACCATGGCTGGATGGCAACCAAGCGGAGGCTAATACATCTACTTCTCCTGCTTTCAGTTTTTTAAAGTTGTCTTGATGAGGTGAGTAAATTCGGTTTACCTCAAACCCCATACTGTTTAAAACGTTAGCAATTAAGGAAGCCGTAACACGATGGAAAGATAGATTGGTAACACCAATAGCGATTTTTTTTGACATAATTTATCTCAACGTTGGTTGAAGACCCGCGCTCTCCGGAACGGGAGCGTCGCATGGGAAAAGCAATCAATATTGCGGTATTTACAATAGTATGCTATGGTATAAAAATAAGGCTGCTGGGCTAGCAGTGTCAGCGCCAGTCGCTCATGGGGGAGACCCCCAAGACCGCGCTGTCTTGTCTGTGGAGTGACCGTAAGACCGGAAAGAGGTTCGGCCTCGGAGGCAGGTGCTATGTTAGCGCAGCTCCTCTGCAAGAGGCAGCAGAAAGCCCCTATCAGCGATGTTAGGGAATCCCGCGCTGTCACGCAAGTGCAGCGTCGGGAGGATGTCAAATTCTCAAAAACAATACTTTAGTGAAGCCCTTTAAAGAGTTTGGGAGATAACAAGACGAATTTAGTTTTGTTATCATACCCAAAGTCAATTTTCTAATTTGTTTATGGCTAGCTAATGAAGCCTCAAAGCAATTAAAAATAGAGGCTAATATCATGTCCGGATGAACAGTTATAAATAATTCGGGAGGAGACAGGAGTCAGGAGACAGGAGACAGGAGAAAAGAATGTATCAGGAGAAAGAAGTTTTTTTATCACTAATTATCCGGACATGGTATAAAGCCTTTATGGAGTCAAAAAAGTACAAGTTTTTCAATTGCTAGAGCTGCAAAAAGTTGGTATGCATGAGCAGACAAGATTGAATCTCCCCAACCTCGCCACACTTCGCACACTCCCCAGACTTTGCTTTAAATATTTTAGGCAATATAGGTCATTTCATTGAGGGTAAACTCTTCAACAGCTCCCTCAGTCGCAGCCATATAATCCTTCAAGTGCTGATTGTTCATATGCGTCTGCCAAAGTTCGCGAGATTCCCAGTTCTCATAAAATAAGAAATGAGCAGGATTTTCATTGTCCTGATGTAAATCGTATTGCAGACAGCCCTTTTCAGCACGTGTAATATCAATAAGCTTGAGAAGTTCTGCTTTGACAAGATCTATTTTGTCTGATTTGGCTTTAACATTCGCAACAATAGTTAGTTTAGACATGATTTTCTCCTTTTTTTCTAAGTTGTTAACTAGCTATCAGCTAGTAGGGGCGAATGGCCATTCACCCCTACTAGGTTAAAATTCCTTTCTAAACGTTTAAAAAAATAATCCGACTGATTACTACTTAGCACTGACCGCTTCTTTAAAGATTAATTCCATTCAGCTAGAACAATTTTTCCAATAGTTCTACCCTTCTCGATACGTTGATGAACATCCCGTAAGTTTTTAGCGTCGATCGGTTTGACTACCTCATTGCAAGTTGTAATAATTACACCATCTTCGATCAGTTTACTCAACTGATTAAGTAAATTACCTTGCTCTGCCATATCTTCTGTTTGATACATCGAACGAGTAAACATAAATTCCCAAACAAAGCCAGCACTCTTACTCTTTAAAGTATCCATATCTAGCGCGCCTTCATTTTCCACAATCGAACAGATTGTGCCTTGGGGAGCGATCGCTTCATTCATAGCTTGCCAGTGACCATCAGTATCGTTCCAGCAAAGAATATAATCGACATTTTGATAACCAACTTGCTTAATCTCTTGTGCTAGATTATTTCGATGATTAACCACTTCATCAGCACCAAGTTTTTGACACCAAGCGATAGTTTCTGGACGAGAAGCTGTAGCAATAACATTAAGTTTGGCTAGTTTCCCTAGTTGAATGGCAATAGAGCCAACTCCTCCTGCACCATTAATAATTAAAATTGATTTGCCTGCATCTGCTCCTTTTCGATTGATATTTAATCTTTCAAACAGAGCTTCCCAAGCAGTGATACCAGTAAGAGGAAAAGCTGCTGCATGGGCAAAATCTAAATTCTGAGGTTTGCGAGCAACAATTCTGGCATCCACTAGATGAAATTCGCTGTTGCTACCAGGACGAGTAATATCTCCTGCATAATAAACCTCGTCTCCAGCTTGAAATTCTGTTACTTCTGGTCCAACTTCTACCACTATACCAGTTGCATCCCAACCAAGAATACGGGGTTCGGATTCAATCTTTTCTTTTGGTGCACGGATTTTAGTATCTACTGGGTTAACAGAAATAGCTTTAACCTGTACCAGTAAATCTTTGCCTTTGGCTGTGGGTTTAGGGATTTCAACGTCTAATAAACTATTTTCGTTGTCAATGGGTAAATATTGAGTTAAACCTACTGCCTTCATAGTTTTCACCTCCAAATTTTAAATATTATTAGCTTATGCTTAGACAACCTCCTTCTTCCTTTGCACCTGCTATCGAAAATCGGGCGCGGTTACTTCTTGGACTACGCTGGAACGACATCAAACTTGCCCTCCATGCGCACATACATGATGCACTCCTCTCCCACTTCGCACGATACCTGATGCATCGACTCTCCGTTCGAGCCGAAATAACTGCCGGGCTCCATGGTCTTGACGTCAGTCTCGCCCGGCACTCGGTACTTAGGTTTACCCTCGATAACTACAGCACGGAATGTCGAGCCCTGGCTATGGATATTTCCGGTAAACCCAGTCGGTAGCTTGACAAGAGTCCCATTTAACTCACCCTCCTGCGGCTTGCCCCAAAGAAAAGCTACCTTTGGTCCATTAGCAGAGGGTGGCATTCCGGGCTGATCGAGCCAAACAATGTTTGATGCGTCCAGCCAAACAAAGTTTGATTTATCGACGTTGATTGGCCTTTCTCCATTAT
>NZ_JAAHGT010000575.1 GCF_010672385.1 Okeania sp. SIO2F4 | reverse complement strand
TTATTACGCAACAATATTATATTACCTGGATGTAAGTCAGCATGAAATAGATTGTCTTCAAATAGTTGTCGGAACAAGGACAAGTATATTCTTTCCCCAAGTTTTACTGGATCGATATTATTTTCTGCCTCCCATTTGAGAGCTAGAGAACGTTTATTCGCTATGGCACTAATATAATCTGACATCATTACACCATTGATAAATTCCATTACCAAAATCCGACGTTTAGAATATTTTTCGTATATCTTCGGCACAAAAACTTTATGTTCTTTCAGAGACTTTCTCATCCTCATAGTGCTGCTTGCTTCATATCTGAAATCTAGTTCTTCTTGAAAGGTTTTTTCCAACTCTGTGATAAATTCACCCCAACCTAAATAAGTAGCAATATTCAATAAAATTAGTAGATTAACCAGACCCTTAATCACCTCTAAATCTCGCTTAAAAGCATCTTCTAAACCAGGACGCTGAACCTTAACAACCACAGGAATTTGTTTTTTACGCAAAACTGCAGTATGAACTTGAGCAATAGAAGCTGCTGCTAGAGGTTCCTCATCAAAAACTGCAAAAACTTTCTTTAAAGGAACACCCAATTCTGACTCAATAGTTGAGCGTACGACATCAAAAGGAAAACCAAGTGCTTCAGACTGTAAACTTCGTAAGGCATCGCATATAGGTTCTGGCAAAATATCTGTTCGTAGCGCTAAAACTTGACCTGCTTTTACCCAAAAACCACCAAAATCTTCAAATATTTCTCGCAATTGATTTGCTGTTTTTTCTATATCTGGTTTGCGAGTAAACCTGCGCCACTGTACTTTTAAAAAATAAATAATGAATCGGCGAATAACATAAGGAGTGGTGACTCGTCGCTTCTCTATTTTTTCTACGATCTTTACTTTTTTTCTTTTCTTTTTTTCAATCAGTGGTGTTGGAATATATTTTTTGTTTAGCATTCTATCGTACTCTTAGAAAAGACGTAGCTTTATGTTTGTAATTTTGATTTACCGAGCTAAATATAGTTGACATTCAGCATATTTAGGGTTTGCTGAAGAAGTATGAGTGGTAAGGACAGGAGCTAGAATTCAGAATCCAGAACTCAGGAGGAATGGGAGTTATAGAAGAGGTAGTCAGAAGAATCGTCAAAGTGATTTTCTGCCATACTCTGGCCTAAAATGCGCTCCTTTTTGAACCTTTTCGACCTGAAAGCTTCCACCCCCTCAAGACCTAAAAAGCCTAAAATCTTTACCTGTGAATGCTTCTAGATTTAATCAGCCAGCCATATTTATGGATAAATTTAATTGCAATAGTTGAAGTAATGAAAATACTAAATATTAAGTATAATATCAAGTTTTTCAAGAAAAATTAGTGAGTTTATTTATAGGAAATACCTCTCAGAGCTGATTCATAAATTTAGCTGTTGGCACAGCATTCCGCAGGAAAACTCTTATTTCCACCTAGTGCTAAATCATTTAAATTCTAGTGAAACATAACTTCAAAGCTCAAGACTAGAAAGGAATTCAGCTTATTAATATTTACTTGAAAAATCAGCTCTCATATTCTGAGATAAGGAATAGCTGAAAAATTATAACTATCAAAAATAAATAAGGAAACTAACCCCCTATTTTTCCCTAAAATAAAAAAAATAGTTTATTGCTGAATTATATTTAGTATCATACTAATGATTGACACAAAAAAAAATAAATAATTAATTAATTAATTAATTAATGTATACATTTATTTATAGATAGTGATTACCGTAATTGTTTTTTCCCAGGGAAAATGCTATTATCTCAATTTACCCAAATAAATTGCTCTGAATAAATATTTTATCAAAAACTAATTAACCTCACCCAGACTATAAGCTCTTATTCCCTGAGAAGCAAACCAATTAATTGCCATTTCTGCCTGAGTTGGTGATACCAAAACTACAAAACCAATCCCCATATTAAAAGTATTAAACATCGCCTCATCATTCACATTACCAATTTCAGAAATCCATCTAAAAATAGGGAGAATTTCCCAGCTATTTCTATCAACATCAATAGACATTCCTTCTGGTAAACAACGAGGTAAATTTTCTGGTAAACCACCCCCAGTAATATGAGCCATACCATGAATATCTAAGCCAGATTTTTGTGCTGCTAAAATTGGTTTGACATAAATTTTTGTTGGAGTTAATAACGCCTCTCCCAAACTTTTTTGCTCCAAAAAATCTGGGCTATCTTGTAGAGAAATATTGAATTCATCAATAATCTTTCTCACCAAACTAAAACCATTACTATGAATTCCACTACTTTCTAATCCAATTGCCACATCACCTACTTTTACCTGAGACCCATCCAAAATCAAACTTTTTTCCACAATTCCCACAGAAAAACCTGCCAGATCGTACTCACCAGGGGAATAAAAACCAGGCATTTCTGCAGTTTCTCCCCCAATTAAAGCACACCCCGCTAAACGACATCCTTCTGCAATACCAGAAACCACTTCAGTTAACTGTTGTTGATTTAATTTTCCTGTTGCCAAATAATCCAAAAAAAATAAAGGTTCTGCCCCCGATGTCAACACATCATTGACACACATAGCAACCAAATCAATACCAACAGTATGATGACAATTCAGAGTATTTGCTAGTTTTAATTTTGTACCCACACCATCAGTACCAGAAACCAAAACAGGTTCTTTGTAACCAGTTGGTAAAGCAAATAATCCACTAAACCCACCTAACCCTCCTAAAACTTCTGGTCGGTGGGTACTAATCACCATATTGCGAATATTATTAACAAATTCACGACCAGCTTCAACATCAACACCAGCTTCTTTATAATCCATCATGTCTTAGACCAAAACTTTATTGTGTTCTAGAAAACAAAATACAGCAGTCACCAGAGTGGTTAGGACATTCTCAAACCCTCAAATTTAGTCACAGCAAGAATTTAAATTCTGAGTTGTGAGTTGTGAGTTGTGAGTTCTGCTATACAAAGAACTATTTCCTCGGCATTGCTGAATCAAGGGATGAATCTTTGCAGAAAAGGTAATCCTTCTTGTACTTCCTCTTTCTCCAAACCTACAATTCATCCCGTAAATATGCAACGCCATTTCCTGAAGATTATTTTCTGGCAAAAGCAATCTGCACATCCCCCCTTTTTTTTTACGATGTCTAGTTTCTATAAGTCTACCATCAGCCTTGTTTGTAGAAAATCAACCAAAAAACTTTTAAGATTTGGTTCCCAATTTTGAAAGTTTGTGATAACCTATTGCAGTTCCTTAATAATACTTAAACATCGAAGAGTCTGAGTTATCCGGAATAGTCATTGCTGGACTATATCTAAGGTAAATCCAACTCAACGAGTGCTACTAAAAAAATAAGTTTATGAAGCTCCAAATTTGGACTGGTCTTACTACTTTCCTGATATTTTCTAGTGTCGGTGTAGCCTATGGTTATGCCAATACTCTACAGGAAAGCAAAATTTATCAGGCGAACGAACCAATAGACAGAAGTTTAGAAACAAATGATAATTCAAATAAAGCCATTGCCAATAGGGAAACAGATGTTCTAAAAGTTGGGGAATACCAGTTAAACATACGAGAAGGGCAAAATACCTTTACTAAAATTCTAGCCCATGAACTAGTTGGTCGCCAAGCTGCAACTCTCTATGTTCGTAATATTCCAGTTCTTACTTTTCTTGACTATCAGAAAACTAACAAGAAGGCTGATAATCAAAGTTCAGACTCTTCGGTGAAAGTAGCGACTCAATCTTATAACTCACACCAACAAAAAGATTCAGTGTGGCGAGCATCAGTAGTTGCCTCCCGACTAAATCAACTTATTCAGGAAAGTCCCAATCTAGACATTACAGCAAAGTGGGATGCAAACAAAGAAGGTTACATGATTTTGGTCAATGAGCAAAAGTTAGTAGAAATAAATGAGCAAACTATTCTGCCAGATACTACCAACAACTTAGCAACAGATACTTTACAAGCAACTAACCGCCTACGGCGACAAGTTAATAATGCTCCTCCTTTAAAGGAAATAGCAGGTAAACCAAAACCTAAACCACAACCGGAACCACAAAAAGTTGCTGTTGGACCAATTACTTTCCAATTTCAAGGTTGGGCCTCTTGGTATGGCCCTGGATTTCATGGTCGCTTAAGTGCCAGTGGTGAGCGTTTTAATCAATATGCAATGACCGCTGCTCATAAAACTCTACCTTTTGGGACAAAAGTACGAGTGACTAATCTAAAGAATGGTAGTTCAGTCATTGTACGGATTAATGACCGTGGTCCATTTACTCCGGGTAGAGTTATTGATTTATCGTCTGCTGCAGCTCGTATTTTAGGTATGATTCAAAGTGGAGTTGCTCCTGTCAAAGTAGAGGTTATCGAATCTCGTGGATCGTAAATAAGGTTTGAGGTGACAGGCGATCGACTTTATGTTCAATTGATTAATCACATGTTCAATAATTAATAATTAACAATTAATAATTAATAATTACTTCTTCTTAAAACAGATAGGATTGGTTAAAAAGAATTTTTTTCTTTTCTTTGTCGATTGGATATGGCGTTTCATGTCGGCGACAGCCGAAAACGACCGCTTTTTCTCCTTGAAAGGAGAGGCTTTAAACCTTAATTTTTCGGTAATTACCAAAAATTGGAATGGGGAAAAGATAAACTTTTCCTCTATTTTTTTTAGATTTTAATATCAGGTCTGATAAATGTTTACTAGAAAAAATATTTAGGTATTAGGTAGCAAGTGAATCTTCATGTTACTAGAATTGGAAATTAAGTTTCTTACCATCTGAGCGCGTTATTTTTAACATTTTTTTTGGGGATGGATTGTATTATGAAACCTCCAAATAAAAAATCATCTCATTCTGATGAAAGTAAGGGAGTAGGGAGTAGAGAATAAATTGAAAAAGTAAGGGAGTAGGAAGTAGCTAGTAAGGATATAGTACAAAAGTTGGGACGATTTATTTTTTGCTATTCTCTATACTTGATTCAAAAAAATAGTTAATTCAAATATAGCAATCCGCCCATAGGTTGCGGGTAATCAAAAAGTAGATAAAAAACCTGAAACTCTTACCAGTTAAGTGTTCCCTTTTCCCTGTTCCCTTTTCCCTAAAAGCGTTAAGGTTTCTATACACAAATAAAATAGGACTGCTATAAGCGGAAAGGATGTAGTCAAATAATTAATAATTAATTATTACCTCTTTTTAAAAAGAATAGGATTTGCTAAAAGGAAAATTTTTTCTTTTTTTATACCTGAAAGTATAGGCTTTAAACCTTAGTTTTTCAGTAAAGATAAAAAGGCTTTTAACCTATCAGCTAATTTATAATTCCTAATCATAGTTGAAATATTGAACATCTTATATCTGTTCAACTTGGCCTCAGAGTAAATAATTGATAATATCGTATCCGGATCAATAGCGATTAAAAAAAAATTATATTCCCTACTATCCTTTACTTTCTTTTTTAGGACTGGTAATGTTCTTATGTTTCTGATCGCCATTAATTTATAACTATTTAATAGGACATCATACTATAGCATTTCTAAGGCTAATGAAGTACACTGATACTTATTTATATTCTATTTCCTATTCTCTAAAAAAAACTAATTTTGTACCTTACCAGTATGGGAATTCTTATAAATAAAATATTTCAATTAAAAAAAACGGGCGTTGCTGATGGGTGGGTATGATTTGTATTTGTTGGCAATCAATAAACTATTGAATGACAAATATTTGAAATTATTTAGTTTTTATTTTCATACCTTGATTCAGCAACGCCAAAAAACGCTGGTTTTATAGATGTAGTGATTTGTGGTAGAGGCAGGGAACACTTAACTGGGAATAGGAAACAGAAAGTACCTTAAATTATTAGTTTCAAAGAGATAATATTCCCTTGAATAGTTCAATTTTTTTAGGATATCACTACTTGTACACCACTACCAAAAAAAACATACATCGTTTTGATTGATCTGCTCCTTTGCAAAGCTAAGTAGTTGTGCAACATTAATTACACATACTCTAGGTACTGAACAGCTTATATTGTAAAAATTACAGGAGATGGAATTAGTTCATTAATTGATAATTGATAATGGCGAACTTGATAATTACAAGAAGGTTAAAACCTCTCGGGAATTGAAGATTGGGAAAAAAAGCGGTCGGAAAGTGGAGCATGACCTTGGGATGGGATGGCGAGATCTCCGTTCCCTCCGGGACGCT